>NZ_MAEK01000030.1:0-29570 GCF_009933265.1 Enterococcus sp. JM9B
GTAGGACGTCGCCACGCGATTAAAAGATCAAGACATTTGTCTTGGTCTTTTTTTATATGTTGGCTTTTCATTTCGATGTTAAAAAGTGCAAATCGGATTGTTGTTTCATACAATTTTGTAATAAGTTAAATTTTTTTGATGTTCTTAAATAAAGTATTAATCTTTTCTTTTTTCTGTTTCAGAGGAGGTGAGAAAGGGTAAAATAAGGATAACAATTGAGCAGGAGGTCGTTATGAAAAAAATAAAATTAGGATTGGCAATAGGTCTTTTATTAGGAATTAGCGGTATATTCCATTCAAATCAAATTGTAAATGCTGCAACATCTTCTGATTCTGAAACGGTCATTAATGAACGTTGGGGAAAGCCGACATTTGTAATGGGGGCAGCTTTGACTGGCGATCAAAAAGCGCAAACGATGGATATTTTAGGAATAAAAGACATCGATAGTGTAAATGTCGAAGTAGCTACTGGAGATGACCTAGTAAAATATTTAGGCTATGGTAGTGGTCAAGATAGCGTGATGTTCAGTTCCGTTGTAGTCAGTCGTGAAAATCAGGGAGAAGGAATCACTGTTGATATCGTAACACCAGAAAATATCACATTGATTACCGCTGATCAATATAAGAATCCACTGGTTACTGCTGGAGTGACAGATGCCACAATTAAAGTCGGTAGTGTGGTGAAAGTAACTGGTGAAAGTGCGCTAACAGGCGTTTATAAGGCTTTTGCGGCAAATGGTGAGGCTGTTGATCCAGAGCGGGCTCAGTTGGCGCAAGAAGAATTGGATACAACTACAGCTGTCGCTGATTCGATTGTCAAAAATGCCAGTGAGAATAATCAAAGCGAAGATTTAAGTGATGCGGATAAAGAAAAGGCCAATGAAGCCTACAAAACACAATTAAATCAAACGCTGGTAGATATTAAAAAAGAATTAGCCGAGCTGAAAGAAAAGCAGGGAGAACTGGCTACTAAGGAAGATGTTGAGAAAATCGTCAATGATGCGTTGGCAAAAAATAATCTTGGTGATTATATCTCAAAAGAAGATATTCAAAAGCTGGTTTCTTTAGCAGAAAAGTATCAAGAAACAGATGGGGTTCTGGACAAAGAGTCTTTGGAACAGCTTGATAAAATCAGTGACGGATTCAAGGATACGGTCAATGATTTGACAGATCAGTTGGGGAAATTCGGCGATACGTTAAAAGGAACACTGGAAGAAAATCAAGGCTTTTTTGCTAATCTGTGGCAAAGTGTGAAAGACTTCTTTAGTGGGTTATTTAATTAAAAAGAAAGCTTGAAATTGGATCATGGAGATTCATTTTCAAGCTTTTTCTTTTTATCTAATTTTGCAAAGAGTGAAAATACACATTTAAGCTGTTTAATGATAAAATTAAGGGGAGTCTTACCTTAGGAGGTAAATGTATGGAAGCTGAGAAGCAGAAAACAAATGAAACAAGTTCAGCAACTTTTGCTGAGATCAAAGAGGTTGCTTCAAAAAATATTACACAAATACTTCAGGATCTTCAGGCATTTGAAGAAGCAATCAAAGAGGAAAATATTCCAGAAATTTATCGGATATATAATGGTCGATTGCATGAGGAATTGAAAAAAACATCCAATGCCCATCATGAAATCGACCAGCTATTGACGCAAAAAATCCATGACCGTTTTATGGCTGCCTTTCCATTTATGGTGCATTATGAGAAAATTTCCGAGACGATTCATTATTATAAAATCGGTGAATATTATCATGAACGGGCCACGATAGGGATTGATGCCAGTATTCCGGAAATTTTTGTGATTCCGGCGATTGATCAGGAGTGGGAAGCATTTAATGAAGAAAAACAGGATGCACTGACGGCGATTGAACGACAAATGGATGAGTTAGATGCTAAACGAATTGCGGCACAATCGGAAATTACGAAATTAGAAGAAAAAATTAAAGAATTGAAGCAACAGGAAACAGCCATTGGCAATTCAAAAGGGTTCTTTAATCGTGGAAAAGTTGATGAAGAATTGGCGGAGATTATTGATCAACGGGAAAAATTGGAAGCGAAAAAGGCGGAATGGCTGCCTTTTATTGAAAACCAATCCCAAGCAGGCAGAGAAAAAGAATATCTGCAACAAGAATATATGCGGACACGGCTAAAACGCGCCATCGTTGAAAAAGAAACCCGCTTGATTACCCGTTATTTTGGCGGAATTCTTCCGATGCACCAACAATTGACGACGTTTTTAGAAAATTACCTTGAAGGAGGCAACGCTGATGAGTAACCTTGAAGAAAAAGATGAATTGCTCTCCTCTGAAACAAATATAACTCAAACAAATGAACTGAAAAATCAAGAACTTCCCGAAGAATCTGTTGTCGAAGAGACTGCACCTTTGACTCCTGTAGAAGAATATTACCAGACAAAAGAGACGGATAGGCAGGAAATTGTTCGCCTGATCGAAGCAGCAGAGGAGGAATTGGCGGATCTGCGCTTGCGGAAATCTTTAATGGAGGCAGATTTTGATCAGTTATTGGCAAAATACAAGGAATTACTTTCTACGGATCAAAGAATTTCCCCTATTGCTAAGAAAACCTTGCTGGAATATTTTTCCTACGAGCTGATGAAACCATTGGCGACGGTAGGACTGCAGCCATCTGGAATTGCCTACGATATCTGGTCAACGAAGCATTTCTATTTGCGCTATCAATTAAATGCTGAAGATCAACTATTGTTTAGTTTCAAATTGATTCCCCTCGACCAAAAATTTACGACAGAATTTATGCCGTTGCTTACGATTCAACCAGATTCAATGGAAGTGGCGGTGGATGACGAGCAGCTTTTGGAATTGATCCGACTGTGGCATGCAGAGAAGATTTTCTCTAAAGATCAACTTTCTCTGGTTAATTACGACCTAAATTTGTTATTGAGCCATTTTCGTCAACTGGAGTTCGTTGTTCAACCTAGCTTGTTAGACAACACGCAACCGCTAGCTGTAAGTCTGGAAAGTGAATACCCGCTTCAAGAAAAAATATTGGATGAAATTTTTATTACTGCGATGGAAAACCCGGATTATGATTTTGAGAAAAACTCTGGAGTTTCTTATCAGGTGCTATTGGATCAAAATCAACGATTACTAATCTCCGGTTTTGAAAACGGACATACCAAGCTGTTTATCGATTCAGATCAACGGAAACGGTCGTTGCTTGATTTTTTCACAAGCTATCCATTCCTCGTTCCTTTGATGGTTCGCAGCAATTAATGAAACAGGTGAAAAGATGAAAAATACCGTTTTTTGTAGTAAAACGAATAAAGATGGTGATTTTTCTGGTACTATTCTTTCTGGCACACAGGAAGTCAAAGAATTGGCGGCTCATGATTTATTAGTAGAAATCGGGGCTGTGGCAGTAAATCCTATTGATTTGAAGCGGCAACAGCTGATACCAGAAAATCAAACTGAAGTATTAGGGTACGATGCGGTGGGAAAAGTTGTTGCGATGGGCTCCAAAGTGAGTACCGATTTTTTGGGGAAACGTGTTTATTACATGGGAACCACGAAACGAGAGGGCAGCTATCAAAAATATCAATTAGTGGATGAAGAATTGGTTGCACTTGCACCTACCACGTTTTCAGATGGTGAAGCGGCGGCATTGCCATTGACAAGTTTGACCGCTTGGGAACTATTGTTTGAAAAATTTCAACTGATTCCTGAAGAAAATACCAATTCCGGCAAAAAGATTTTATTGATCAATGCCGGAGGTGGTGTCGGATCAATCGCGGGCCAATTAGCCAAATGGTGTGGTTTGGAAGTGTATGGAACAGCGAGTCCAAAACATTTTTCTTGGCTCGAAATAAATGGAGTCGACCATTGCTTGGACTATCACCAAGATTTAGCTTCACAATTGCCCGCTCAGCTGAAGTTTGATTTTATTGCTTGCTTCTATGATAGTAGCGAGTATTTACCGCAACTTGCTGCTTTAATTCAACCCTTTGGACGGATTGGATCAATCGTAAATACGGCAGAATCACTGGATCTGAATCCATTAAAAAACCTAAGCGTTTCTTTTGACTGGGTCTATGTTTTTACAAAAACAGATTTCTCTCAAGGAACATCTCAGGGCATCATTCTTAAAAAAATCGCTGATTTGGTGGAAAATGGTAAACTTACGTCTACCATAAGAAAAGAATTTACTGATGGCATCACACAAAAAAATTTAGCAGAAGCTTTTTCGTTGGTTCAAAAAGGACACCCTGGGAAGGTGGTGCTATCTGGTGGAATCATTGCCTGATTTAGAAGAAATCCGAGAATTTTGGGATCAGTTTGCATCAGAATATACTACTATCCAGCAAGAATCAGCATTACCAATTGCAGAAGATATGTACCATTATTTAATAAATACGGGGGTATTTCCGACCAATAGTTTTCTTGATTTGGCCGGGGGTTCCGGTCGATATGTCACCACCTTTTTACCTAGTGTGACGACCTATACTTTAGTCGATATTTCCCCTAAGATGTTAAATTACGCAAGGCAGCAGACTCCAGCAGAAAATTTGCGGTTGGTATGTTCGGATCAGGCCGCTTTTTTTGCTGAAACGCCTGAGAGTTCTTTCTCTGTTGTTTTTTCAGCAATGAATCCTGCACTTTTACAAGTCGAGGACTTGCTAGAAATGAATCGAATCACTGCTAAATGGTGCCTGATTTTACGAATGACTCGCTCAGAAGATTGTTTTACCTCAATTGAAAATTCTGGGATGGCGGAAGAATCCTTGATGAAAAGCTATGAGGAAATGCTCCAACAACAAAAAATCAGTTATTCAAAGCAGTCTTTTCAATATCAAGACGAAGAATCGATTTCTCGAGATTTTTTTCGAGAATACTTTCAAGATCAACTTTCATTTCGAGAGTTAAAAAGCCATGAAGAACGATTTTTTGGTGATTCAGATGAAATGAGCAACCAACGAATCCACGAATTTCAGCTATTGCTTTGGAAAAAACCGGCAGTCGATGCGTAAAAAACGTCGACTGCCGGTTTTTTTTTATGGAAGTTCTTGTGAGTTTGCTGTTAAGAGGGAATGCTTGCGGGAGATAAAATAAGAACCGACGATCAAGCCATAAATTCCAGCGGTGACTAGTGTAACTGCCGGATTGTTGGAAGAGAAGATTGCCAGAAAAATCCCACCTAAACTGACTAAGGTCAGTAAATTGATTCCGCGTTTGATTTTTGAAGTAGAAAACTTCCGTAAATAGTTAAAATAGGCGATACAAAGAATCAACCAGATCATAAGAACCGTATAGGACAAACTCCCAACAAGATAGGTAAAGAGTTCTTCACCAAAAATATAGGACAACAGGACACCTGCATATAAAGTGGCTGTAGAAACCATCACCGCACGATTTGGCACGCCATGTTTGTTCAGCTTCATGTGTTTGCTGAAACGTTTTGATTTTGAAAGTTGCAGATGCAAAATACGTGAGGAGGCATAGATTCCCGAATTAATCGAGGAAAATAAAGCCAGAACAATCACGAGATTGACTAAATCTGCGGCGAAAGGAATGTTCATTTTTTCAAAAACCATCACAAACGGTGAAACATTAGATTGTGCAAGCTCTTGCCATGGATAGATAATCAATAAGAGAAACATGGGAACGATATAAAAGGCGATGATTCGAAAAATGACGCTGTGGATTGCTTTAGGAATCGAACGCTCAGGATCTTCGGTTTCCCCCATTGCGATAATAATCAACTCAGTACCACCGTAAGAATAGATTACAAGTAACAAGGAGTTGAACAATCCCTGCAGTTTATGAGGGAAGAAACCGCCGTGAGTCGTCATGGATTGCATTGTAGGGAAAAATCCTTCGCCAAAAATTTGCTGAACAACCAAGAAGCCGGCAAAGGCAATCAGTAATAGTACCACGCTGATTTTACCAACCGTCAGCCAAAATTCTGTTTCAGCAAAAATACGGACGGACAAAAAATTGATCAAAGTTGTGATCAAAGAAATTCCCAAGATGAAGATCCAGGCTGGCGTATTGGGAAACCAGAGTTGCATAAAACTTGCTGCTGCAACAGCTTCAGCAATCACATTGATCATCCATAATGTCCAATAGAGCCAATCCGTGAAATAAGCGGAAAATTTTCCGATATAGGGTTCAACGATTTCCGATAAGCTACGAGCATGGGTATTTTTCATTGCCAAGGCTCCTGCAGAAGACATAATGCTGTAAAGCAGACAGCCACCTAATAAAAAGGCCAACAAAACAGATGGGCCGGCCAAACCGATCGCCTCGCCACTTCCTTTGAATAATCCGGCGCCGATTGCACCGCCTAAAGCCAACATGGTCACATGTCGGGAATGTAATTTCTTTTGTAATTTATTTTCCATGAAATGCTCCTTTAATTTTAAATAATAGCAGGTGTTTCCTAAGCCAAAATGAATAATACGTGAATTTTCTGAAAATTTCAACTTTTATTGCTCTTCTTTTACTAAATTATCAGAATTATTTCTATTATTTCTCATTCTAGAGTTGTCTCATGAAATAGAAAATGATAGCATGGAACCAGCAAATGGTTGTAGGGAGGCTAACGTGAAGAAGAAAAAAACACTGACATTTGGCGGTATCTTGCTCGTTCTACTGGCTCTCTTTTTTCAATTTTTATTACCGGAACAGGAACCGCAAATTTCTCAAACAAGCGTAGAAAAAAGTGCTGTATCTAGTGAAATTGATGAAGTTGATCTTAGTGATCCTCCACGTTTTGAAAAAATTAAAGTTAATACGATTCGCAATGTGGATGGGGATACCTTTGCTTTCATGGCGAGAGGACAGGAATATAAATTACGGCTGTTAATGGTAGATACGCCCGAAAGTGTCAAACGAGGAGTTGCAGTTCAACCTTTCGGAAAGGAAGCTAGCGATTTTACAAAGCAGCAGTTGACCCGCGGCCAAGTAAGTCTTGTTTTCGATAAAGGAGAGGTTCAAGATCAATACCAACGGTTTCTGGCGTACGTGTATGTTGGAGATGAATTGTTGCAGGATAAATTACTTGAAAACGGCTTGGCGGTTGTTCGCTACGTCAATGATGGTGGGAAAACATATGTAACAGAGTTGTTAGCCGCACAACAAAAAGCACAAGATGAAAAACGCGGTGTTTGGTCGCAATCTGGTTACGTGAAAAAGACAGCGAAAGGTTATTATATGTTCGAGGAGCAGTAAGGAGAGAATCATGGACTATACAAAAGAAAATGCGCAGGTAATTAATGGCTGGGTGACTGACGGATGGGAATGGGGAATTCCTATTTCTTCTGAAATTTTTGCCGAGGCAAAACAAGGTCGGTGGGAAATGGTACTGACACCGAATAGACTTGTTCCCAAAGAATGGTTTTTTTCAGATCTGAAGGGAAAGAAAATATTGGGACTTGCTTCCGGCGGTGGACAGCAAATGCCGATTTTTGCCGCCTTGGGAGCAGAATGTACAGTTTTAGATTATTCTGAAAAACAGATTCAGTCAGAAAAAATGGTGGCGGATCGAGAAGGTTATTCGATTGAAATGATTCAGGGGGATATGACGCAACCATTACCTTTTGCGGACGAAACATTTGATTTGATTTTTCATCCGGTATCCAATTGTTATATAGAGGAGGTGCAACCGGTGTGGGAGGAGTGCTTCCGTATTTTGAAACCTGGTGGCCGATTATTGGCTGGATTGGATAATGGCATGAATTTTATCTTTGATGAAGCAGAAACGACATTGACCCACAAATTACCATTTAATCTTTTAAAAGACCCGGAGCTGCTAAAGACGTGGGATGTAAAAGAATGGGGCTATCAATTTTCTCATACCTTGGACGAACAAATTCGAGGACAATTAAAAGCAGGTTTTAAATTACTTGATCTTTATGAAGATACCAATGGTCAAGGTCGATTACACGACTACAACGTCCCCTCATTTTGGGCAACTTGTGGGGAGAAATAAAAAGATTGGCGGAAAGATTTTTAAAAGTCTTTTCGCCAATCTTTTTTATTCTTCTGATAGAATCACCTTTACCATACGATCAAGGAAGGTTTCTTCTGACAAATCAGGATCGTCTTCGCTTTTTTCCAATTTGACATTTTTCTTTCCATCCGTAAATAGGTAGTGCTCTTTTTCGTTGATGAAAAGGTAATATTCTTGCTCACCTTCAATATAGAGCACTTCTTTAGAATCTGGATATTCTACCGATACGTCCATTACCGTAATTCCTGAAACTTGTGTAGTAAGAAAATCTTCCGTTTGTTTTACTGTTAGAGCCATCGCTCATCGCCTCTTTAAGTTTATCATAGCACTTTTGGAGAAAAAGCGTATGAATAAACACTTTTGAGTGGTTAATCGATAAAGACGTTTAAAAAACTTTGAAAATATAGGACAAAAGTTCGGAAAAGGGTTTTCATAGAACGTTTTTTATTTTATACTAATTCTAAACTAGAAAAGATTATTTCTTTGATTTTATCTAGTTTCTCGAGAAATTTTTTCATTTATGGAGAACTATTCTCAAAAAAATACTGGAGGCGACTTGAGATGTCACTAATTGGAAAAGAAGTTGAAGCGTTTCACGCACAAGCATACCATCAAGGAGAATTTGTTGAAGTCAGTAATGAAGATTTCAAAGGGAAATGGTCGGTTCTTTGTTTTTATCCAGCCGATTTCACATTTGTCTGCCCGACAGAACTAGAAGATTTGCAAGAACAATACGGTAAATTAAAAGAATTGGGTGTGGAGGTTTACTCCTGCTCAACGGATACCCATTTTACACATAAAGCTTGGCATGACCATTCGGATGCCATTGGGAAAATTGAATACACCATGATTGGTGATCCAGCCCACCATATCTCCCGAATTTTTGATGTCTTGGAAGAAGAACAAGGAGCAGCGCAACGGGGTACTTTTATTATTGATCCTGATGGAATCGTTCAAGCATTGGAAATCAATGCGGATGGAATCGGTCGTGATGCAAGTGTTCTGATTGATAAAATTCGGGCGGCTCAATATGTACGTACTCATCCAGGGGAAGTTTGTCCTGCAAAATGGAAAGAAAGTGGCGAAACCCTTAAACCTAGCTTTGATTTAGTTGGGAAAATTTAGGAGGCGAGACGATTGCTGGATAATGAAACGAAAACACAATTGGCACAATATTTGGCGTTGCTTGAATCAGATATCGTTTTTTCTGCAGATTTAGGGAGGGATGCTGATTCGCAAAAGGTGGCTGAATTTTTAGAGGAAGTGGCGGCGATGACGCCTCGCATCACGATTGAAAAAAACCACTTGTCACGAACCCCAAGTTTTGAAGTGAATAAATCTGGCGAAAAAAGCGGCATCGCCTTTGCTGGTTTACCCTTGGGACATGAATTCACCTCCTTTATTTTGGCATTGCTTCAAGTCAGTGGTCGACCTCCCAAAATCGATGAGGAAGTGGCCAAACGTATTCGTGAAATCAAGAAAGAATTGCATTTTGTCACTTATGTTAGTCTGACCTGTCATAACTGCCCGGATGTTGTTCAGGCACTAAATATTATGGCGGTACTTAATCCACAGATCACTCATACGATGGTGGAGGGGAGCATGTATCAAGCAGAAGTTGATGAGCAGAAAATCATGGCTGTCCCTACCGTTTATCTCAACGAAAAGGAATTTAGCAGTGGTCGACAATCCATTGAACAATTGCTGGAAAAAGCTGCTGGTCCTGCAGATGCAACGGCATTTGATGAGAAAGGATTGTTTGATGTCTTAATCGTTGGTGGAGGTCCTGCCGGCAGCAGTTCAGCGATTTATGCCGCTCGCAAAGGAATCAAAACTGGTTTAGTGGCGGAAACTTTTGGCGGACAAGTGCTGGAAACTTTGGGTATCGAAAATATGATCGGTACACCTTATGTAGAAGGTCCCCAATTGATGCACCAAGTAGAAGAACATGTACAAAAATATGCAGTGGATATTATGAAGGGGCAACGGGCAAAAGATATCCGTAAGACAGATAGTAATCTTATAGAAGTCGAGCTAGAAAATGGGGCTGTTCTAAAAACAAAGGCTGCGATTTTAGCGACGGGTGCTCATTGGCGAAATATCAATGTTCCCGGCGAAAAAGAGTTGAGAAATAAAGGGGTTGCCTATTGTCCGCATTGTGACGGTCCTTTGTTCGAAGGAAAAGATGTGGCGGTCATCGGTGGAGGAAATTCCGGCATTGAAGCGGCAATTGATTTGGCGGGTTATGCTAAACAGGTTTTTGTTTTAGAGTTTTTGCCAGAGCTTAAAGCAGATCAGGTTCTCCAAAAAAGACTCGCAGACCTTCCCAATGTGACAGTAATCACCAATGCTGCCACGAAAGAAATTTTGGGGGAGGCACAGGTTTCCGGTCTGGTATACACAGATCGTTTGACGGGAGCAAACAAAAACTTGTCTGTTGACGGTGTCTTTGTCTTAGTCGGACTTGTACCAAACACTAATTGGTTGAAGCCAGACCTGCTGAACGAACGAAAAGAAGTCATTGTTGATATGCAAGGAGCAACGGCAGTCGATGGTATTTTTGCAGCAGGTGACTGTACCGATAGCCACTATAAGCAAATTATTATTTCTATGGGCTCAGGAGCTACCGCAGCATTAGGTGCTTTTGATTATCTGATTCGTCAGGAAAACTAGATGTTATAAAGCTTATTCAGCGAGTTTTTAATCTCTCAATTTATTAATAGAAACACTTAATGAAAGCGCCTAAAATCGGCAATTTTAGGTGCTTTTAGGTATATTTTTCAGGTATGGACTTATAACCATGCGTAATAATTAAGCAACACAAAAAATCTATGTCCAAAACAATCTATAATCAGTTCTTGTGTTCAAACAAAAAGAACTCATTATGAATTTTTTTTTCGTAATAAATTTAGAGCTAAATATAACATAAGGGCATCATAAAATTTTCTTGGGTTATACCCGGAATTCTTCCCTATGTTATTTAATTGGTATTGCAACGTATTTTTATGGATGAATAATTTTTTTGAAGTTTCTTGAAGAGACATATTTGTTTTGAAATAGACAGTCAAAATCTCTATTTGATTTTGGTTGAGAGAATCACCTAGTACTTTATCAATAAATAAATCAATCTTTTTAGCACTTAAAGATGAAAAAAGAATTTCAAGTGATAGGTCATCAAAGTTTATATAGTTAGTTATATAATCATTCAAACTTTTTAAGGCGATTCGTCCAGTTCGAAGGGACTCATTTGCCTGTAGAAGGTGGCAACTCTTTCCACTAGCTATTTTTATTTTTCCTTGATATTTATCTGCAAAAGTTCTAAAAGATGATTCTTCTTCAGTGAATATGTTTGAATCAACAAGAGCTAGATATTCATTTGGATAATTATAAGTAATTAATTTAATTTCATACTTACTAAAATAGTTAATAATCTCTTGTTCAAAAAAGGAAATATTCACATCTGGATTATCTGAATTTAAATGAAATAAAATAACTCTTATATCAGTATTTATATCCAGATTCCATTGGGCAATTAATTTTTTAAGATATTCTGTGGTCAAGTTAGTTCCTTGTGTTAAGGTATTGATTAGGAAATGAATTTGTTCTCGTTTATCAAATTTAGTTTCTTGCATATTTTTTTCTTGAATCAATAAATTTGTAATCCGTTCAGCAAGATACCCATACTTTCTAACTTCCGATGGTTTTCCACTTATTCCAATAATAGAAATGACTGTATTTCCATAGAAAATTGGTATATTTATACCTCTTTTGGTTCCTCTATATTCATCATCGACCATAACTTCAATTTTTTCTCTTCGATCTGCAACCTCTTTGCCAATTTCATGAAAACTACCTACTCTAGATTCATCGGTACTCGAAAAAACGATACCATTATTATCTATGAAATTAATATCATATCCGCATATTTCCTTGACTGCATAAACGATTTGTTCAGCTAGATTTTTATCAATAGTACTTTGCACAAATAATACCACCCTCATATTGTTATACATACTACATTTAATGATTAAAAACATAAATTTATTATTATACATACTATATCATTAGAAAATTCCTTTTGCTACACTTAATGGCAGGTAAGCGCTTGCTGAAAAAGTTTTTTTGTGGAGGACAAATAAGTGAAAGTAATAATTAGTATTGATTCGTTTAAAGGAAGCATCTCTTCTATGGATGCGGGGTACGCAATACAAGAAGGTATTCGCCGCGTATATTCGACAGCAGAGATCATCATCAAACCTTTAGCAGATGGAGGTGAGGGTACGGTTAACGCGCTCGTTGATGGAATGGGTGGAAAAAGAATTAAAATCCCAGTTACTGGACCACTTGGAAATTTAGTGAATGCTGAATATGGCATTATTGAACATGAAAAGATAGCAATAATTGAAATGTCTGAGGCGGCTGGAATCACTCTAGTTCCTAAAGAAAAACGAAATCCATTGTACACGACTACCTACGGTGTGGGTGAAATTATTATGGACGCGATAAAAAAGGGCTGCAGAGATTTCATTATTGGCATAGGTGGAAGTGCAACGAACGATGGTGGATCCGGAATGTTACAAGCTTTGAACTTTGATCTTCTAGATAACAAAAATCAACCAATAGCCTTAGGTGCTATTGGATTAAGAGATTTAGTAACGATTAATAATACGAATGTACCTAGTGTGTTGAAAGAGTGCACATTTCAAATTGCTTGTGATGTTACGAACCCATTATTTGGAGAAAAGGGAAGTAGCAAAATTTTCGGCCCGCAAAAGGGCGCTACGCCAGAAATGGTTGATGAACTAGATAATCTTTTGATAGCGTTTTCTGATATTGCTTCGAAGTTGTACCCCTATTCGAATCCGCAACTTCCTGGAGCTGGCGCTGCTGGCGGTTTGGGATTTACGTTTAATACTTTTTTAGGTGGGAAATTAGAATCAGGGATAGATATAGTTTTGGAAACGATTCAATTAGAAGAAGAGCTTGCTAGTGCGGATCTGGTCATTACAGGAGAAGGCAGATTGGACTATCAAACAGCTATGGGGAAAGCACCTATCGGGGTTGCGCGGCTCGCAAAAAAATTCGGAAAAACGGTTATTGCCTTTTCCGGAAGCGCAACACATGATGCTGTAGAGTGTAATAATCATGGAATAGATGCATTTTTCCCAATTCTAAGGGAAATTTCAACGCTAGAAAAAGCAATGGAAATTAAAAATACAAAGTTAAACTTAAGTGATACCGTTGAACAAACAATGCGTTTGTTAAAATCTAAGGAGGAACGATAAATGGAAGTCACATTTACTACATTAGGTGCGTTATTAGGATTAGCACTTTCAATTATTTTAATTATAAAAAAAATACAGCCTGCCTATAGTTTAATAATCGGAGCACTTATAGGCGGTCTGATTGGTAGTGGAAATTTAGTAGGTACCGTAGACGTCATGATAGTTGGTGCACAAGGTATGATGTCCTCTGTTCTAAGAA
Source organism: Enterococcus sp. JM9B (assembly GCF_009933265.1). Classification (NCBI taxonomy): domain Bacteria; kingdom Bacillati; phylum Bacillota; class Bacilli; order Lactobacillales; family Enterococcaceae; genus Enterococcus; species Enterococcus sp. JM9B. The sequence goes on from NZ_MAEK01000030.1 coordinate 13,467, forward strand.
TTTTAACATCAGGGATTTTAGCCGGTGCTTTGATTAAAACGGGTGCTGCAGAAAAAATTGCAGAGGTCATCGTAAATAAATTAGGTGAGAAAAGAACGATTGCTTCGATTGCAGTTGCGACAATGGTCATTTGTGCTGTTGGCGTATTCATTGATATAGCAGTAATTACTGTTGCACCAATTGCACTAGCGATTGGAAATAAAGTCAAATATAACAAAGCGTCAGTTTTATTAGCCATGATTGGTGGAGGAAAAGCAGGAAACATCATTTCTCCAAATCCAAATACAATCGCAGTATCTGAAGGTTTCAAATTAGATTTGACATCCTTAATGACCGTAAATATTGTTCCAGCAATCGGGGCATTAATTGTGACGATTGTTTTAGCTACCTTTTTAACTAAAAAAACAATGAAAGAAGAAAAAAACTATAACAATAAAAGTGTAGAGAATAAAGAATTACCAAAAATAGGAGCGGCTATTTCTGGACCTGTAGCTGTTATTCTTTTATTAGCATTGCGTCCTTTATTTAATGTTGTCATTGATCCTTTAATCGCATTACCTGTAGGCGGGTTTATTTCTGCATTAGCTTGCGGTAGAGTGAAGAAGTTCCCTGAATACATGGAATTTGGATTGACAAAAGTTATAGGCGTCTCGGTATTATTGATTGGAACAGGGACAATTGCGGGAATTATCAAGGCATCTGCTCTTCAGGGGGATGTCGTTAATCTCCTAGAAATGATGCATCTTCCTTCCTTCGTTTTGGCCCCAATTGCTGGAATTGTTATGGGGGCAGCTACAGCATCTACCACAGCTGGTTCCACCATTGCTTCTCAAACATTCTCCTCAGTGTTACTAAAAGAGGGAGTTCCAGCGTTATTTGCAGGGGCTATGGTTCATACAGGAGCTACTGTTCTAGATTCATTACCTCATGGTTCTTTTTTTCACGCAACTGGAGGATCTGTTGAACTTAATATCAAAGAAAGAATGAAATTAATTCCTTTTGAAGCTATTATTGGATTAACCAGTACGACACTATCAATTGTATGGTATTTAATTTTTAGATAGAAATCATGAGATTTTTTAACGAGAAAGATATTAAAAAAATATGTGAGAAAAGAAATGAGCAACTCGTGAATTTTTATTTTTGACACGAATGAGGTATACCGTTCCACTAGAAAAAACTAATTTTACTGAGTTAGTGTTTTATTATCAAATTAGAAAATCTACTTATTTTTAATCGTTGTGAAAAATGGATAGCCAGTAAATCTTTTCGTGCTTGCTTATACCAATACTAATTTACATGACTTATTAATGACTTTATGATTAAAAAAATCAAAATAAAATTCTAGATTTCTAGTGATCTTTTTGTTATGATATTACTTGTAGACAATTGAATAATTAAAAAAAGGGTTGAGTGAAATACTTCAAGGATTGCGTTCTTCAAGGGGTGAGAAGAACATTTTTTGAAGTGCCTTTTTATTCCGAACGTGCTTCTTAAAAACAGGAGCACGTTTTTTTGTAAAGGAGGAAAGAAATTGAAGGAAGCTTTGGAGCGGATTCGGCAAGCAGAAATTGAGAACGAAAAAAAATACCAACAAGCAGTTGCAGAAATTAAGCGACACCAACAGCAAAAGGAACAGGAGCTCCAAGAATTGACCGCAGCGCTAAAAACAGCGCGTATCCAGAAAGTCAATCAGGTGGAAACAGAGGAACAGCAACAGCTTCAAAATGAAAAAGAGCTGTTGCTTGCGGATGCCAAACAAAAAAAAGCGGCATACCGAGAGCAATATGAAGCAAAGCACGAGCAAATCGTTGGCGAGATTTTAGAGAGGGTGAAGACAACCTATGGCAGTTAGTCCATTAAAAAAACTTTCCATCATCGCCGAAAAGGAAAAGCAAGAAAAAATTCTTCAAATTATTCAAGGAACACAGCAATTAGAGATTGAAGACGTCTTGAATCATGAAGAAAATCAAACTTGGATCAAGGCCTATTTTCCAGAAGGCAGTCTTTTAACAACGGAAGATACACATCGCTATGATCAATTGCTTGCATCGATTCGTGAAGGAATTCAATTTATCAGAAATCATGGAGATGCCAAACAAAAAATCGTGGAATTGAAGCGTTCGGTAACTACTTTGGACTCCTTGGAAGCCACTTTTGATCAGGAAAAAATACTTCACTTGCTAGAAGAAATCAATTTGTTGAAAGATGCGTGGGAGAACAACCAACAAAAGGAAAAAACGTATTTGGAGGCAGAGGATTGGGGAACTGATTGGCAGAGCTTAGATATTGCCCCAAGTGAATCAACCCTTAAGACGACCACCTATGTCTTTGGGTCAATTGCAAATGAGCAATGGGAAGAATTACGGACCAGGCTTTTGGAAAATGAGCGGTTTTATTTTGAGATTATCACGACAAAACCGAAAGAAACTCTGTTTAGCTTGATTTATCTTAAAGAAGAAAAGACCCTTGTTCAGAATATTTTCCAACATTTTGGTGTTAAACTGGAAACCGTTTTTCATGAGGAAGAACCAAAGCAGGTGTTGGCAGAAGCAAAACAGCAGCTGACTGCTCTAGCTAAGGAACGCAAACTACTGACAAAACAGATCGGTGAAAAAAAAGCACAGGTTGCTGACCTGCAATTAGCCGAAGAAGTGCTGTTAGCCAAACAAGCGCGTGAAGTTGCCAAACAAGGCTCTTTACGGTCTCGTTACTTAATAGTGATCCGTGGTTGGATTGCCGCAGCAGACAGTGAAAAAATCACCAAAAAAATCCAGCGAGCCTTTCCTGAAAATGAAGTGTATCTTTCTTTTGAAGATCCAACAAAAAGCGAGATTGCACAAAATCAAGCACCAACGAAATTAACGAATAGCAAGTTGGTAAAGCCTTTTGAGATATTAACGGCGATGTATAGCTTGCCAAAATACGATGAAATCGACCCTACTCCGTGGATGATGCCGTTTTACTTGATTTTCTTCGGCATGATGGTAGCTGATACTGGGTATGGAGCAGTTATGCTTTTGATAACGACACTTGCGATAAAATTTCTGACTCTGCCAAAAGGGACGATGAATTTTATGAAGCTGTTTCAGTTATTGTCTTTTCCGACCATTGCTTGGGGACTGATTTATGGGAGCATCTTTGGGGCGGATTTACCTTTCCATCTGCTTGCACCCTCAAAAGATTTCATGGCAATTTTCGGAATCTCGATGATTTTCGGCGGACTGCAGATTTTTACCGGGCTGTTTTTAGCAGCAAGGGAAAATATCAAGCGCAAGGATTACTTGGCAGCAATTAATGAAGGGTTTTCTTGGCAGGGAATTTTGGCCGGTATCTTAGTGGCGGCAGCCGGTTCGTTAGTTGTTAAATCAAGTCTTATGACAACAATCGGAATCATTATTGCGGCATTTAGCGCATTATTCGTTATTTTGATTCCAATGATTACATCTAAATCCAAAGTTGGTGGCTTTTTTATGGGACTATATGACTTGTATGGGGTTACCGGCTATATCGGCGATTTTGTCAGTTACAGCCGTTTGATGGCATTGGGAATTTCTGGGGGAAGTATCGCGGCGGCGTTTAATATGCTCGTCGGCTACATGCCGCCAGCAGCACGTTTTTCAATCGGGATTCTTTTATTGATTGCTTTGCAAGGATTAAATATTTTCTTATCTCTGTTGAGCGCCTATGTTCACGCAGCACGTTTACAATATGTAGAATTTTTCGGCAAGTTTTATACTGGTGGTGGGCGACCATTTCAAGCCTTCAAGCCAGAGGAAAAATATATGAATTTTGAAGAAGAAAATGGAGGAAAAGATAAATGATACAGTATTTGATTGAGAACCAAGGTGGAATGATCTTTGCAATTTTAGGTATGGGGATGGCGACGATTTTTTCAGGAATCGGATCATCAAAAGGTGTGGGAATGACTGGGGAAGCAGCCGCAGCATTGACCACCAGCCAACCAGAAAAATTTGGACAAGCATTGATTCTTCAGCTTTTACCAGGTACCCAGGGATTGTATGGTTTCGCGATTGCTGCAATGATTTTCGGGAGTCTTTCTGGAGATATGTCTACAATAGACGGAATTGCTTACTTCGGTGCTTCGCTTCCTGTTGCTTTTACCGGACTATTTTCGGGTATTGCCCAAGGGAAAGTTGCCGCTGCAGGTATTCAAATTTTAGCGAAGAAACCTGAGCATTTCTTTAAAGGTGTTATGTTTTCGGTTATGGTAGAAATGTACGCCATTTTAGGATTCGTTATTTCATTCTTATTATTGGGAAGCATCTAGTACCTACTAGAATGTTCGTTCCACTTTCGTTCATTCCTTTGGTGAACGAATGAGAGATGAGAACCGACAGGGATTTTGAAAAAATTCCAACCAAAAATAAGCTGGGAGGGAATAAAATGGATGCCATTGAAAAAATCATTGAACAAATCAATGAAAAGGCGGTAGAGGAACGAGAAATCTACCGAGAAGAAGCACTGCAGACGATCCAAGCAACAACGGATCAACAAAAAGCAGCGATTGAAACTGAGCATGAAAAACAATTGGATAAGCAGCTGCAAGGAGTAAAAAATAAATACAAACAATTACGATCTCGTCAGCAAGTAGAAGTTCGGCAAGAAACTTTAATCGAAAAACAGCACTATCTAGATAAACTTTTTGAGGAAGCCTACGAAATTATGGGCAATTGGTCAAAAAATGAAATGCAGCAATTTGCCAAAAGTTGCTTACAGGCGTTACCAATCAATGGCGAAGTCATGCTGCTTACAGGTGAAAAAAACCAGCTAGCGTTATCTAGCGACTGGTTGGAAGAAATCAGTAATGAACTGTCCTATACCCTTCATTTAGGCGAGGCAATTCAAAATGAAGGATTTATCGTAGACGACCAGGGAATCCAATACAATTTTTTGTACCGCGATTTGCTGAATGAATTACGATCACAGGCTGGCAGCGAGATTACCCGCGAATTATTTGAGTAGGAGGGGTGACATGAGCAATCCGCTATATCATAAAATAAATCCCTTTATTCGCTTGAAGGAAAATGAATTATTAAAACCCGATTTTTTTGAACAATTAATTGCTGCTGAAAATTTTCAACAAATTAGAGAACTATTGGCACAAACGGTTTACGGAAACAATTTAGGTGAAAATTTTGAATTGACGATCGAACAGACGTTGAATCAGGAATTGCTGACGACTTATGAAGAATTGATTGAAGTAGCGCCCGAACCGAAAGTAATCTGGATGTATACGATGCGCTATACCTTTCATAATTTGAAGGTGTTGACAAAAGCTGAAATCGCTGGTGAAAACTATGATTCCCTCTTTTTGCCAGACGGATTTTATTCATTAGACAAGCTGAAAACGGCGATTCAAACAGGGAAATCAACGGTTTTGCCGACAACAGTCCTTAAAAGTATCCAGGAAGTGAGAGAGCACATCGAAGAATCGACCATTCTTCAAGGAATCGATGTCATCTATGATCGTCGCTTTTTGAAAGAACAGCGGCGCTTGGCAGAGGAGCTGGGGTATCCAGAACTATTGGAGGAAGTCACAGCATCTATTGATTTGAATAATATCATCACCGCTTTGCGTTGTTTGATTCAAAAAAGAACACAGGCCTTTCTGTCAGCGGTTCTTTCCAGTTCAGGCAGTATTTCAAAGGAAACCTATATGAGCTTTGCCGGAAAAGATCTGGATAGCTTTCGAACGTTTTTATTAGAAAGTGCTTATGGTGAGTTGATTCGGCCGGCAATTGAGAAAGAAGAAATCGACTTTGCCCAATTAGATTTGATCAAAGATGATTATTTGACAGAAATCGTTGAAGGCGCACAGACACAAGCCTTTGGTCCATTGCCATTACTAGCATTTTTGAATGCCAAAGATATCGAAGCAAAAAATCTGCGGTTGATTATCGTTGGCAAACGTAGTGGTTTTACGGCAACACAAATTAAAGAAAGGATGCGAAAAACCTATGACGTATAAAATTGGAGTCATCGGCGATAAAGAATCCATCCTGCCTTTCAAATTATTCGGTTTCACCGTTAAATACGGCACGGATAAAAAAACAGTTGAAGAAGCGTTCAACGCAATGATCAAAGAAAAATTTGGTGTAATTTATATCACTGAACCTTGTGCACAATTAATACAGGATCAAATCGACCGTTACGACTCACAACTGACACCTGCTGTGGTATTGATTCCCAATCACGATGGCTCACTTGGCATCGGAACACAGGCAGTGCAGAATAATGTGGAAAAAGCGGTCGGACAAAATATCCTTTAGGGAGGAGCTGAAATCGTGCAAATTGGAACGATAGTTAAAGTTTCAGGTCCATTAGTAATGGCTGAAAATATGGGACATGCAAGTATCCAGGACATCTGTTATGTAGGTGATCTTGGCGTTATTGGAGAAATCATCGAGATGCGTAAAGACGTTGCCTCGATTCAAGTATATGAAGAAACGGCAGGAATTGGACCGGGAGAGCCGGTTCGTTCAACAGGTGAAGCATTATCCGTTGAGTTGGCTCCGGGAATCCTTTCACAAATGTTTGACGGGATTCAACGGCCTCTCGATCGCTTTATGGAGAAAACCAAGAGCAATTATCTTTTGCGGGGAGTACAACTGCCGGCTTTGGATCATGAGAAAAAATGGGATTTCCAACCGTTGGCTCAGATCGGTGATCAGGTTACTGCCGGAGATATCATAGGTACGGTTCAGGAAACAAAACTGATCGTTCACAAAATCATGGTTCCAAATGGAATTAGTGGAAGGATTCAAGACATTCAACCGGGAGCTTTTACAATTGATGAAACAATTTATACTCTTCAAACTGAAGAGGGAGAAAAAACTTTTTCGATGCTGCAAAAATGGCCGGTACGCCGGGCAAGACCGGTAAAAGAAAAGCTGAATCCAGAAGCACCAATGATTACTGGACAGCGGGTCATTGATACGTTCTTTCCGGTGGCTAAAGGCGGTGCGGCCGCAGTTCCCGGACCATTTGGTGCTGGGAAAACAGTCGTACAGCATCAAATCGCCAAATGGGCAGATGTGGATTTAGTGGTTTACGTTGGTTGTGGCGAACGGGGAAATGAAATGACTGACGTGATGAATGAGTTCCCGGAACTGATTGACCCAAATACAGGTGAACCATTGATGGAACGGACGATTTTAATTGCAAACACCTCAAACATGCCGGTAGCGGCTCGTGAAGCATCGATTTATACCGGTATCACCATTGCGGAATATTTCCGTGATATGGGGTATTCGGTGGCTATCATGGCGGATTCTACCTCTCGTTGGGCAGAAGCGTTACGGGAAATGTCTGGTCGTTTAGAAGAAATGCCCGGAGATGAAGGCTATCCTGCTTATTTAGGCAGCCGATTGGCAGAATACTATGAACGATCAGGGAAAGTTGTTGCTCTTGGGTCAGAGGGACGAGAAGGAAGTATCACCGCAATCAGCGCGGTTTCTCCTTCTGGGGGAGATATTTCTGAACCGGTGACTCAAAATACATTACGGGTAGTAAAAGTTTTCTGGGGCTTGGATTCCACCCTTGCTCAACAGCGCCATTTTCCTGCAATTGATTGGCTGCAAAGCTATTCCTTATATGAAACGGAAATCGGCAATTACCTAGATCAGCAGCTGCAAGTAGAATGGTCCAGCTTGGTGACCGAGGCAATGCGGATGCTGCAAAAAGAATCTGAATTAAATGAAATTGTTCGTTTAGTGGGAATTGATTCGTTATCTGACAAGGACCAACTTCTGCTGAAGGTTACAAAATCGATTCGAGAGGATTATTTACAGCAAAATGCGTTTGATGATGTAGATACCTTTACTTCAAGAGAAAAACAATTTCATATGCTGAACAATATTTTGACCTTCGGAAAAGAAGCGGCGAATGCATTGACTTTAGGTTCTTATCTTTCAGAAATAATGAAGGGCACTGTTTTACTGCGGGATCGATTGGCTCGGATGAAATATGTACCGGAAGAAAATCTAGATCAAATTCTTGCAATGCAACAAGAAATCAAAGAAACGATTAAAGAAATCGTCCAAGAAGGGGGCATGACGAATGATTAAAGAGTACAAAACAATCGGTGAAGTTGTCGGCCCGTTAATGGCGGTAGAAAAGGTTTCTGGTGTGAAGTATGAAGAATTAATCGAGGTTCGCTTACAAACAGGGGAACTACGTAAAGGTCAGGTTTTAGAAGTAGAGGAAGACAAAGCCCTTGTTCAGATTTTTGAAGGCACCAGCGGCATCAATCTGCGGGATTCTGCCGTTCGCTTTTTAGGACATCCTTTGGAACTAGGCGTTTCAGAAGATATGATTGGACGAGTTTTTGACGGATTAGGCAGACCAAAAGACAATGGTCCGGAAATTCTACCGGAAAAAATGTTGGACATCAATGGAGAAGCCATCAATCCAATGGCTCGGGATTATCCAGATGAGTTTATCCAAACAGGGATTTCATCTATCGATCATTTGAATACCTTGGTTCGTGGACAAAAATTGCCGATATTCTCAGGTTCAGGATTACCTCACAAAGAGTTAGCGGCACAAATTGCTCGTCAAGCAACCGTTTTGAATAAAGATGACGATTTTGCAGTGGTTTTTGCCGGTATCGGCATCACCTTTGAAGAAGCGGAATACTTTATGGAGGACTTTCGTAAAACCGGCGCCATTGATCGCTCAGTTGTATTTATGAACTTGGCGAATGATCCTGCCATCGAACGAATCGCAACCCCAAGAATGGCGCTAACGGCAGCGGAATACCTTGCCTATGAAAAAGGAATGCATGTCTTAGTTATCATGACTGACATGACCAACTATTGTGAAGCTTTGCGGGAAATTTCAGCCGCTCGTCGAGAAGTTCCCGGTCGTCGTGGTTATCCGGGATATCTGTATACCAACTTGGCAACGTTGTATGAACGAGCTGGACGAATTCGTGGATTGAAAGGCTCTGTCACCCAGATTCCGATTTTGACGATGCCCGAAGATGATAAAACTCATCCAATCCCCGATCTAACCGGCTACATCACAGAAGGACAAATTATTTTGTCTCGGGAGTTGTATAAAAATGGTATCCAGCCACCAATCGATGTGTTGCCGTCTTTATCTCGTCTAAAGGACAAGGGGACCGGTGAAGATAAAACCCGCAAAGATCATGCGGCTACGATGAACCAGTTGTTTTCTGCCTATGCCCAAGGGAAACAAGCCAAAGAATTAGCTGTAGTTTTAGGGGACTCTGCTTTATCGGATGTCGATAAAATTTACGCAAAATTCACTGAACGGTTTGAAGATGAGTATGTCAATCAAGGGTACCAAACCAATCGATCGATAGAAGAAACACTTGATCTTGGTTGGGAGTTGTTGAGTATTTTACCGCGAACGGAGTTAAAACGGATCAAAGATGAAATGATCGATGAGTTTTTGCCTAGTAAAGGGGTCGAATAAAATGGCCAAATTAAACGTCAATCCAACTCGTATGGAACTTGCTCGTTTAAAGAAGCAGTTGACGACAGCAAAAAGAGGGCATAAATTGCTGAAAGACAAGCAAGATGAGTTGATGCGGCAATTTATCCTATTGGTGAAACAAAATGACAAACTGCGAAAAGAAGTCGAAAACCTGATGGAAAGTGCCATGCGTTCGTTTCGACTGGCAAATGTCACGTTGAATGAATCCTTTATCGAAGAATTGTTTATTCTGCCTTCTGCTCGTGTAGAGTTGGATGTTTCACAAAAAAATATCATGAGTGTGGAAGTTCCGGTGATGCATTTTAACTATGATGCCCACACGATCGAAACGCCTTTGGAATATGGGTATTTAAATTCCAATGTTCCTCTGGATAATTCCATTGATCGTTTTACGTCGGTATTGCCAAGTTTATTAAAATTGACGGAAATTGAAAAGACCTGTCAGTTGATGGCCAGTGAAATTGAAAAGACGCGACGACGGGTAAATGCGTTGGAATATATGACGATTCCTGAATTGGAAGAAACAATCTATTACATTCGAATGAAGCTGGAAGAAAATGAGCGTTCGGAAGTCACCCGAATGATCAAAGTCAAAAACATGAATAAATAAGGATTCTTTTGATTCTTTATACTAAAAGCGGGAAAATTTCTGATTAGTATTCTTTACTAAGCGGAGATTTTCCTTTATTCTTAGAGGAGTTAGAGAATAAATGATAAAAGAATGAAGAGGATTTAAGAAATGAAAAGACGTTACAGCAGATATGATCTGACTGCACCACAAATGATCACCTTTGGATTTGCCGGGATCATTTTATTGGGAGCAACACTTCTAAGTCTGCCGATCTCCAGTCAAACTGGAGAATTTACACCCTTTATCGATTCATTGTTCACCGCGACCTCCGCGACGTGTGTTACCGGACTTACGACAGTGAATACTGCGGAACATTGGAATTTATTTGGTCAAGCAGTCATTTTGATTTTGATTGAGATTGGTGGACTTGGTTTCATGTCTCTGCCGGTTCTGTTTTACTTTTTATCCCGCAAAAAAATTAGTCTCAGTACACGGATGCTGCTGCGAGAATCGTTGAATATGGAACAAACTGGTGGTGGCGTCCATTTGATGTGGTCAATTATCAAAATTGCCGGAACGATTCAACTAGCAGGAATGGGGATGCTGATGATTGATTTCATTCCTCGATACGGTGTTGTCAAAGGTACTTGGTTCAGCCTATTTCATGCTGTTTCAAGTTTTTGTAATGCAGGCTTTGATTTATTCGGGGATAGTCTGGTCGGATTTCAAAAGGACCCTTGGGTATTAAGCGTGGTTATGTTTTTGATTGTCTCTGGGGGTCTTGGTTTTCTTGTGTGGTCAGATTTGCTCGGCTATCGCAAAAGAAAAAAAATCAGTTTGCACAGCCGAATTGCAATTTCTGTGACGATGGGCTTACTTGTATTTGGTACGCTGGGGTTCATGCTGACAGAAAGCAATGCTGAAGTTTTGGCACAAGGAAATTTTGCTGAGCGCTTCTTCAATACGATGTTCATGGCTGTCACTCCAAGAACGGCGGGTTATTTTTCTGTAGATTATTTCAGTATGACCCATGCCGGGTTGATTTTAACCATCATTCTAATGTTCATTGGTGGTACGTCAGGCTCAACAGCCGGTGGATTGAAAACCACGACCTTTGGGGTTTTGCTGATTAAGGTCAAAAGTATTTTCAAAGGACGGACGGAAGCCGAATTTGGCGGCAGAACCATTCGAAATGCGGCGGTGTCACGTGCGCTAACACTGTTTTTCATCACTTTGACACTATGTATCGTAAGTACCATGATTTTATCCGTGACCGAAACGATTCCAGATGTCAATCAACTAGGTTTGGAATATATCGTTTTTGAAGTCGTTTCTGCCTTTGGAACAGTTGGTTTAACAATGGGCTTGACGCCAAGCCTAACTTTGATCGGAAAGCTGATTATTATTAGTTTGATGTTTATCGGCCGTGTGGGAATCATGACAGTCGTCTTTTCATTGCTGACAAAAAATAGACAAGAATCACCAATCAAATATCCAGAAGAATCGGTGATGATTGGGTAAAAATTGAAGTCCGGCTTGTTCTTCCTGGTAATTGTGGAAGATTAAGCTGGACTTTTTCTGGTAATAGAATTTTTTTCTTTTCATTTTTGAAAAACTCCGGTATACTACCTTATGAAGACTCGTTAGAGAAAGAGGAATGTTTTGTGAGTGTGCTAGGTATCTAATCAAGCAATTGAATCCAGATAGACAAATTTCGATGTTTATTTGGCATGCCTATAGATACCTGTCAATGAAGATAAGCTGACTACGGTGATAGGTGAATCCTATCGCCTTTTTTAATTTAACGAGTTTTAGCAGCCCCTGGCAGGTGTTCATGGGGGAAAGGAATCAAACATGGACACAAAAGTATACAAAGAGACTGAATTTACAAAAATCAAAGAAGAAGTAATCAAATTCGCTATCAGTGATGAAGCAAAATCGTTGTTGATAGATAAGCAACCGTCTACCGTTCTGACTACCGTCGAGAAACGTTTAATAGAAACAAAAGAGGCCATGTTGCTGTTGGCTTCTGGTCAACACGTTCCTTTCATGGGAATGAAACAGATCCGTCATTTGACGGACAAGATTGAGAAGGGCATGATTTTAGAAGCCAATGAATTGGTGGAGTACAGTGATTTTTTGCGCTCCTTTCGTCTAATCAGACAGCTTTTTGAAAAGAATCAATTTCAATTGCCAACGCTTTTTAAATATAGCAACATGCTGACAGACTTTGAAAAAATTACCGAGAATATTATCGGAATGATTGCCGGTAATCGCGTGAAATCAGAAAGCTCCCGAGCCTTACGAAAAATTCGGGGAAGAATCCAAAAGCTTGAAGGAGACATTGAAAAAGCCTTCAATAAATTTTTAAAGAGCGGTACGACCCAAGCTTATTTGCAGGAACGAATGGTTTTAGTTAAAAATGATCGCTACACATTACCTGTAAAAAGTGAATTTCAATCAAAAATCAAAGGACAGATTATTGAACGGTCAAATAAGGGAACGACAGTCTTTATTGAACCAGAGGCGGTAAGAAAGTTAAATGACGAACTCCTATTGGCAAAGGCAGAAGAAGTTGCTGAAGTGTACCAAATTTTGGCATTCTTGACAGGGTTGATCGCAGAAGAAATGCCGCAGATTAGTGCCTGCAAAGAAATCGTGATGGAATTAGATTTGATTTTTGCCCGTGGAAAGTTTAGCCGTTCCATCAATGGTGCGCCGGTCACGGTGAATGATGAGGATTTTCTTTTCTTGGATCAGGTAAAACACCCACTATTAGGAACAGAGGCGGTTCCTTTGTCAGTCACGATTGGAAAAGATGCTCGCGGATTGATTATCACCGGACCGAATGCCGGCGGAAAAACAATCGTCTTAAAAACAATTGCCTTAACTTCTCTGATGACGATGTTTGGTTTGTTCGTAGAAAATAGCGGTAAATCATCGATTCCAATCTTTAGTGATCTCTTTATCGATATTGGCGATCAACAAAGTCTTGAAAATGCATTGAGTACTTTTTCTGGGCATATGCAAAATGTTTCGCATATTTTGGCTCATACTAAGAAACACGCCTTGATTTTATTGGATGAGATTGGGAGTGGAACAGAGCCGAAAGAAGGAGCTGCTTTGGGAATCGCCTTGATGGAAGCTATGTATCAAAAAGGGGCCATTGTCATTGCAACGACCCATTATGGCGAGATTAAGGATTTTGCATTGGCCCACGAAGACTTTATCACCGCAGCAATGGCGTTCGACGCTGCGACTTTGACACCGAAATATCAATTGATGATGAATCAAGTCGGAGACAGTAATGCCTTTTGGATTGCAGAGAAGATGAGAATCGATCCAGAGGTCATCACAAAAGCGAAAGACTATTTATCGGGAAAAGAGTATGGTACTCAGAAGCACCGTTTTACTTCTTCAAAAAAAGTGTCATTCGCTAAAAAGGAAACACCCAAATTTCATAAAGGTGATCGGGTATTTACTACAGATCACGGCTATGGCATTTTTTATGACTATCAGGAACAAAATGCTTTGGTGTACAATGGTGAAATGTTAGAATTACCGCTCCAACGCCTAAAGCTGATTACTTCTTACGATAAGTTGTATCCTGAAAACTATGATCTGGACAGTTTGTTTACCGATTATCATGAACAAAAATTTATTCGTGATATTGAACGTGGTTCTAAAAAAGCCCACAAGAAGTTGAGAAAACTCGCTGAAAAACGCCAGCAGAAATAGCAAGGAATCGGGAATTTTCCCGGTTCTTTTTCTTTTGGACTTCACAAAAACGAACATATGTTTTATAGTAGAACAAAAGGTAGGGAAGAATATGAAAACACCATTAACTCTGCAAATGGAAGAAACATTGTATTATTATTGTCGTGAAAATGGCGAAGTCGTGGTTGAAGAAGTGACGATGCCGGAAGATCAAGGAATCGTGGATACTCTAAGCTGTCGTTTAGTAGAAGAAAATTTCGAATGGCGGTGTTTTGAATTGAAAGTATCAAAAGCCGATTTTCGTTCCAAAGCAAAATTATCCTTTATTGGTCATTATAATTATTTTGTTTTGCCAGAAGCTCTTTATGCAGCTGTTCAAGAGGAGATACCGCCTGCTATCGGTGTGATGGTTTATCACGCATACATCGATCAAGAAGAGGTTCCTGGCTATTTTACGATTGAAAAGAAACCTCGACGTCAAGAGTTGACGGTTGCTGAGAATGCCTTGTTGTATCGTTTGATTTCGGCACAGGCAAGGGAAGTAGGGAAGGCAAAGCGCACTGCTCGTGGTTTGCGTGTTTTTTCCACCGACCAGCTCTATGAAGAATTAAAAAAACGCCAACCAGAATATGATCTCTTTGGCGGCGGTGTCAATTACTACGACCGTTTTATTGAAGAAACTCAGGCACAGGCAATTGAAGCCCTGAAAGAAGAATTAGAAGTAACGAGGCAGGCGTATTTTGATTTAGAAGCCCGCTTATTAGAAAAGGACTGAAACACTATGTATTATCCTTACTTTCGTGGAAAACAATTTGATCTGATTGCTTTACGTGAGTTGTCAGAACAAAATTTATTATCAGAAAAAATCCATCCAATTATTGAACCGGTTAAAAATTCAGCTGCGCTAAAAAAGGTGATTCTGCAATTTGAAGCTGTCAACCAACCATTTACATTGATTGAAAATCCGCAAGCGGGGGATTTTTTGACTGCTTCTGGCTATGAAACATTGCAGATGATGACCGTGCATCGGGGCCAAATTTTAGATCAACCTTTAGAAACATTAGAAAAGAGAGCCGGAATGTTAGTGCTCCAACGGGCAATGCCGGCGCTGGAAAGCGATTGGAAATCCAACCAAAGAGCTGTTTTAGTGCCTCCGGAATTTCGCTTATTACAAAAGGTAACTGGCGATTTAATTCTTTCAGAGGACGTCTTTACTCGTTTGCCGCGAAATCAGTTTTATGGGGAATGTCCAGATGAAATTTTCTCTACGACACATTTGACCTATAAAAAAAGAGGCTTCAGCGGGTTTAGTGATTTTTCTTTGGATAGTCGCATTTACTATGAAAAGAGCTATCCATCACCGGAAATTTGTATTCATTTGGTCTATTTTTCTAATGAAGCATTGCGGATTCACCATTTTCTTTCACCGGCAGAATTGCCTAGTCAAAAAGAAAAATTCCTAGCAGTCATGGAAGAAATTGCTCATTGGTCCACGATTAAACAAACAACCGGGTTGCAACTTTTGCTTACTGCTGCTGCACAACGTAAATTTCCTGGAATGGGAATTATCCGTAAAGCATCAATCATGCATCATTTAGAAGTGATGAATCAGTTTTTAACGGAGGAATAAGTATGAAAACACTGAAAGTAATGATCGGTGGAATTACCAAAGAAGACTTGTTGCAACAATTGAAGGAAAGACATATTCTGATCAATCCGATTGGTGAGAAATTGCTGAATAGTGACTTATTTGAAGTTACTAAAGAAGCTCAAATTGTTGATTTAACTGAAATTACTTTGTTTGAGTTGGGTTTTGAACATGGTGCAACCTTATCAGAAATGATTGACGGAGCGAAAAAATTTGGATTAAAAGTCTGTTCTGTTGATGTAGCACCGTTTTTACGTCTGACAGATTTTATCCAAACAAACAGTCACGGGCTGAAAACAACGCACAAAACACCGGACGCTGCGGTGACCGTGGTATCCGAGATCTTGAATGATGCTGTTGAATTCCCCAAAGGATTTTATCTTCGCAAAGTTGATGGTATCAATTGGCTTAGAGGCTATATTTGTGATGACAAACACATTTTTGATTCACAAGAACGTTTTATTTTAGCTGGAACATTTAAGAAAAGCTAATTTGTTTGAAAAAAATATTTTTTGGATAAAAATAGGATTATCGTCTATAAATGACGATAATTACGGTTTAAAAGAGGGGGAAACGAGTAAAAAGCTGAATCTAAGTGAGGGCTGTTAAATTTTTATATTTTAGTTTACATAATATATATTATACAAAGTTCTCGGGGGATGGCGAATGTTAAGATTAAGCG
>NZ_MAEK01000031.1:0-167130 GCF_009933265.1 Enterococcus sp. JM9B
ACACTATTTGACAAAGAGCCAAAAGCCTGTGAGAAGAAATTCTCGCAGGTTTTTTTGTGTCAAAATGAGGGGGGGCTATTGAGTATTGATAAGTATAAAAGGTCGGTAGGTAGCCATAAAATTGAAATATGATACTATGTAGGTAACAAAAGCAGAATGGAGGAAAAAATTTGAAAATTATTACTAATAGTAATTGTAATAATTCGCCAAAGAATAAATTTATTGAAACGTATTCAATTAATCTGTTAACAAAGAATCTAACGGAATTACAATTAGACTCAACAAGTCACCTGTCCATAGTCCTGCCCGATGGAAAGGAAATCAAAAATTTAGCAGATCTAGAACAATGGAGCATGGAAGCAGAGACTGTAACTTCTATTGCATCTGTTTCGCATGGAAAGCAAGCCTTCTTCTTAGCGTTATTAACCAATAAAAATAAAGAAAATTATTTTACAATCTATTACGAATTTGAAACATTTAAGGCAAAAAAAATAGAAAAAATAATATTATTTGAAGGACATATGTTGAATAGAATTTCATAAATTGATCTGTTCAATGTGGTAAATATAGGCTTCCCAGTAAAGATAGTTATAGCCACCAGGATTCAAAAACGTCAAAACATCGATGTTTTTGAACCGTGATTTACTTATATTGTTTTGTAAGAAAGCAGAAGTTATGGTTTGTTATCGTTTTGGAGGAGTAGATAGTAGTGAATTTACCGACATACGAAGAATTGTATCCATATACTTTACAAGTATTAGCTGATGGATCACCAAAAGTTGTCAAAGAAATTAGAATAGAAGTTGCAAATGTATTGAACTTAACTCAAGAACAAATAAATTTTCGACTTGAATCGGGAATCATTCAGTTCAATAATTGATTAGGCTGGTCGTTATCTTATTTAAAACAGGCGGGAGCTGTTGTAATCCCTAGTCGTGGAATTTATCGCATTACTGATGTGGGTTATAATTTGCTGAAAGAGGATTTTGTTGATAATAAGAAGTTAATGCAGTTTGAATCCTTTAGAAAATTTAAGAATAAGTCGCGTGGAAATGCTGATACAGAAGATCCAAGCAACGATGAGGAAACTCCTGAAGAAGCAATTATCAGCAAAGTAGCGTTAATTGATGCAGAACTCAGAGAAGATATTCTTGCGAAAATTCTTGAAAACTCTCCCTTTTATTTCGAAAAAATTGTGCTGAAGCTGCTCAATGCAAAGGGATATGGAGACGGTAGTTTATTGACAGTCAAAAGTGGTGATGGCGGTATTGATGGGATCATCAATGAAGATCCATTAGGCTTTCATAATATTTATGTTCAAGCAAAACGTTGGAATCCTACAAGGACAGTTGGACGTCCTGAAATCCAAAAGGTTAAAGGTGCAATGGATGATCGTTACGAAGGTCTGAACCAAGGCGTATTTATTATAACCGCTAAATTCTCTTCTGAAGCAAGAGAATACGGTAATCATTTAAAATTAGCGAAGATTATACTAATTGATGGGGAGAAATTAGCCAAAGAAATGATTCGCCATAAAGTCGGGGTAGACGTTAAGCAAATTATTGAAGCACATGCAATTGATTCGGATTTCTTTACTGAGGATGAGTAATTCGATTTGACCGCAGCTGATAACGTAAGAGAATATATCAAAAAAGAGCTTGGGACTTATGTCCCAAGCTCTTAGGATCTAATATTCTTGATGCAATGCATGAAGTGCATGAGCAACGGTTGGATGTTGGATAGGACGATCCGTATTTTTTTGCCAAAGTTGTTGGAATTGTTTTTCTACTTCTGGCTGCATCGAAGTAAAGACTAATTTTTGATCGTGCAACGCGGCGATTGAAAAGTAATCAGCAAAAGTATCTAACGCGGTCAAGTCGATACTAGGTACACCGCGAAGTGAAAAGATGAGGCCTTCTTTATCTACGACTTGATCGAGTTCTTGTTTTAATTGATTGGTAGACATGAAGAATAATGGTCCAGTAATATAGATAACCGCCCAATCAGAACCGACAGTAGAAGGTGGCAAATTAATTCTTTGCCAATCGATCTCTTCTGTGATGATCGAGATTTTTGCACTTTTAGCGATAAAGAAAATGCAGCTGAAAATAATGCCGATAACAATCGCGATACTTAAATCAAAAATGATCGTACTCAACATCGTAACAGAAAACAGCAACAGCGCGGTTCGATTTTTTTGGAGAATCATCGTTTTGATCGTGGACCATTCATGCATCCGCCAGCTTGTGATAAGCAAGACGCTGGCAAGTGCGGCCATCGGAATCTGTGACATAACTGGAGCAAAAATAATCATGGATAGAAATAAGAAGAGTGCGTGAAAAATTCCAGCCAATCGTGTTTGGGCACCTGATTTGATAGCTACGCTAGTTCGTGCAATTGCTGCCGTTGCGGGAATCCCGCCAAAAAAAGGCAAAATAATATTGCCGATTCCTTGAGCAATTAATTCTTGGTTGCTGTCAAGATCTTTTCCGGTCATTCGTCCGGCTGAAGCACCGCAGAGCAGACTTTCAATCATTCCTAACATCGCGATACTGACTGCGGGAAAAAATAATTGCTTGATTAAGGGAAGATCGATTGCAGCAAGATTCAGTCGTTCATTTGTCAGCAATGAGGTGGGGATCTTGCCCACTTTTGCTACGGGTAATTTAAAAATGAAGGCAGCGATAGTCGCTAGAATAATTGCTGCAAGGGAAGCTGGTAAAACTTGGTTCCATTTTTTGGGATAAAAGATCAATATGAATAAGATGATCAGTCCTAATAATAAAGTAGGTAAATGCGGTGTAAAATCTGTTTTATAACTCAGCAATTTTGCGATAGCTGTCTCGCCGACAGAGGTCGTACCTAAAAAGTTATCGATTTGTCCTAGTGCGATAATAATGGCGATTCCTGAAGTAAAGCCTGTGATAACCGGCGAAGGAATAAAGGAAGTAAGTGTACCTAGTTTGAATAAGCCTGCAAGCAATAACAGGATTCCAGCAATGAAGGTGGCGACTAATACGCCTGCGAGCCCTTGTGCGGCGATGATCCCCATCAAAATGGCGGCCATGGCACCAGTCGGACCAGAGATTTGATAAAATCCTCCAGACAAACTGCCAATCACAACACCAGCAATGATAGCTGTGATCATTCCAGCTGCAGCATCTGCGCCGCTGGAAACACCAAAGGCTAACGCTAACGGCAATGCGACAGCAGCGACCGTCAATCCAGCCAATAGATCTTTTTGCAGTTTGTCCTTTGAATAATGGTGAAACTCTTGTTGTAACAAATTTTTATAACGCTTGATTGTAAAACACTCCTTTTTGAAAATACGACAAAAGCCCGTTTATTGACGGGCTTTTGATAAAAATTTTTTTTAAACCATCTTCAACTATAAGATAATCCAAATAAAAGTACAATGGTTTTTGGATAGTTTTTCTGTGAAAGGGATTTCTTGTTAGCTTGGCAAAGTGTCAGTAAGTTTTTTTCCTTTTTGACATACTGATTTTAAAGAAAAAACTTATTTATAAGGAAGTGAATAGATTGGCAAAAGATGAAGTGCAGCAGTACTTAGATAAAGGACGTTATGGTTCTCGCCACGAATCAATCCAGAGGAGCAGAGAAAATACTTGGGAACATTTCGGGAGCGTTGCTGTGTGAGTATGACCGTAGGAGAGATGCGTAATAAACAAGATCAACAGAATTTGGTCGAAGAGATCAAGCAACATCCTGATGGGAAATTATTGATCAATGGTGCAGTCTCTGAAGAACTGCAACGTGTTTTTAGTGGTCTGGCTTCAAAAAATGCCGCTGATTTTACGATTGTCAATGATGCAACTGCCGAATCAGAAGGGAGTATAAGAGAGTATATAGAAGAAAAAAATCACAGGTAGTACTGACCGTATTGCAAAATACAATCAATTATTACGTATCGAAGGCCAATTGGGTGACGTTGCAGAATACAAAGGTTTGAAATCTTTCTACAACTTGAAAAACAAATAATTATTTTTGAGTGAATGAATCTAAAAGCTTCTCCTTTTACTGTTATCAGAAAAAAGAGAAGCTTTTTTTGTGTCAAAAAGATGATGGCTAGTTATTATAATTGGGCGCATCTTATGAAAGAGAAACTGTTAATGGCTATTATTAGCAAATTTATCAATTTTAATTCAAAATCCTGTTGAATTATTTGTTTTTTTAACATAAACTAAGGTGACGAGAGTGATAATCATTCTCAATTAAAAAAGAAAAGGCAGTGACTATGAAAAAAATCAGTTTTCTCGTTTTGGTGGTATTGTTTTTCGTTTCACTGTTTATCGGTGTCCATGAAGTGACGTTCGCAGATATTCTTGCAGGAAATGAAATAGAATGGTTTTTGCTTATGCAAACACGCATACCTCGTACCATTAGTTTGGTGTTAGCGGGAGGAACATTAGGGGTATGTGGAATGATCATGCAACATATGATGCAAAATCGTTTTGTATCAGCAAATACGATTGGTATGATGGATAGCGCCCGTTTGGGAATTCTATTGGTGATGCTCTTTTTACCCAATCATTCTATTTTGCTTCGTTCTTCGGTGGCTTTTCTTTTTGCTTACGCCGGCGTTTTATTATTTCTGGGATTGCGGCGTTGGCTGCCGAAAGGCGATCAAATGATTCTCCCTCTGACAGGAGTAATGTTTGGCAATATCATTGGTTCGATTGCTACTTTTTTTGCCTATCAATTTCAATTGGTGCAAAACGTTTCTTCCTGGATGCAGGGAAATTTTTCCACTGTCATGCAGGGGAGTTATGAGTTGTTGTATGTGACGATTCCGGTTTTCCTTCTTCTTTATTATTTTGGATACCAGATAACGATTGCAGGTTTGGGAGAAACAACGGCAAAAAATTTAGGAATGAATTACCAAGTGTTGCAATGGGGAATTTTTGCTTTGGTTGCTTTAGGGAGCAGCGCTGTTTTAATCATGGTGGGAAATATTCCATTTCTTGGTGTGGTGGTTCCGAATCTGGTTTCCCTATTCTATGGAGATCATTTAAAAAGCACGTTAGGTATGACAGCCATCACGGGTAGTATTTTTCTTGTATTCTGTGATATTTTAGCGCGAATCATTATCCCGCCTTATGAAGTTCCAGTAAGTGTCATGGTGGGAGTTCTAGGTGGTGGATTATTCATATTCTTATTGCTTTGGAGGAAACGTAAATGAACCGCTGGTTGAAAAATAAAATGGTGTGGTTGTTTCTGATTCTGTTAGTGTTGATTTTATTTTATCTGACCTACCAGACTTATGGAAATTGGGCGTTTGCCCTGCGTTTACGGGGAAAAAAGATTACCGCTTTTTTATTAGTGGCTGTGGTTTCTTCGATTAGTACCATTGTTTTTCAGACACTAACGAGAAATCAATTTTTGACCCCAGGGATTTTGGGACTGGACAACCTTTATGTCATGATTCAAACGTTGTTGTTCTTTTTTGTAGGCGGTGTCACAATGTTAAGTCAGGAAACGACGAGCTTGTTTTTAGTGAACATCGGAATTATGGCAGTGCTCAGTGTTTTATTTATTGGTTTTTTTATGGACAAGCATTCAGGGGAATTGTTTTTATTATTAATGGTGGGAATGATTGCGGGAACTTTTTTTTCCAGTATCAGCAGCTTTTTACAAGTGATTATGGACCCGAATGAATACGATTTGCTGCAGGGACGCCTTTTTGCCAGCTTCAGCAATGTTCCTAGTCAACATTTGCTCATGGCAGCAGTTTTGATTTTTGGCTGTAGTCTGTTTTTTTGGCTGGTCTCGCCTGAACTAGATGTTCTGCACTTGGGAAGAGATCATGCCGTGAATCTGGGAATTTCTTTGGCGGCCTTTCAAAAGTGGTGCTTGTTGGGGGTCGCTGTAATGACCGGAACGGCCACTGCATTAGTTGGCCCCACCATTTTTCTTGGTTTTATTGTTGCTACCCTCAGCTATCAAGTTTTTCAAACGTTTCATCATCGCCAGCTTTTTATTGGAGGTTTTCTGATTGGCAGCATTCTCTTGATTGGCGGACAATTTTTGGTGGAGCAAGTATTTCAATGGACAACGACTATTAGTACCATCATTCAATTTATCGGTGGAATTTTCTTTATCGGAAAAATTTTGTCAGAGAGGAAACGTGGATGATTTCAACAGAAGGACTTTCAAAAAAATATCAGGGAAAAATGGTCTTGCAGGAGATTGATTTAGAAATTCCTCAAGAGCAACTGGTGGCATTCATCGGTCCAAATGGTGCTGGAAAAAGTACCTTTCTTTCCCTTGTCAGTCGTATCCAACCACAATCAAGTGGAGAAATTTATTTGGATCATGGAGAATTGCGAACTTGGCGATCAAAAGAGTTGGCAAAAAAGTTGGCAATTCTAAAGCAGAGCAATGGCATTCAGCTGAATATCACGGTTCGAGAACTGGTGGCATTTGGACGATATCCTTATAGTCGAGGAAAACTGACCAAAAATGATCAGCAGATTATTCAACAGGCCATCCAGCAAATGTCTTTGCAGGAAATGGCAGAACAATCAATCCATACGCTATCTGGCGGACAACTTCAACGGGTGTACATTGCGATGATTTTGGCTCAGGATACTGAGTATATTTTATTGGATGAACCGCTGAATAATTTGGATCTGAATCACGCCAACCAAATGATGCATTTACTGAAAGATTTGGTTCAAAAGGAAAAGAAAACCGTAGTAATCGTTTTACATGACATCAATTTTGCTGCCGGATTTGCCGATCATATTGTGGCATTGAAGGAAGGAAAACTTTTTGCCTCAGGGCCAACCACGGAAATCATTCAGCCGGAAATCATTAATCGGCTTTACGGAATGAAAATAAAAATTTATGAAATCGAAGGGAAACGCTTTTGCATGTACTTTCAATAGGAGGAAAAAAATGAAAAAAATGATAGTAGGAAGTTTAATCGCAGCCGCCTTTGCTTTGACTGCTTGCGGGAGTCAGGGAGCAAAAGAAAGTGTCGCCGCCAAACCAGCAGAAATAACAGTGACGGCTGCCGAAGGAGAGACCACTATTCCCCTGAACCCAAAAAAAGTAGTTGTTTTTGACAATAGTGCTATTGATACGATGGATGCTTTGGGTGTAGGAGATCGAATCATCGGTGCGGCGACAACGAACATGCCGGATTATTTAGAAGCCTATCAAACAGTGGATTCTGCTGGTGGAATCAAAGAACCAGACTTGGAAAAAATCAATCAGATGCAACCGGATCTAATCATCATTTCCGGTCGCCAGAAGGATTTTGAAAAGGAATTGTCCGCCATCGCCCCTACGCTATTTTTAAGTGTAGATGCAACGGATACTTGGCAGTCAATCCAGAATAATATTTTAATAATCGGAGAAATTTTTGATAAAAAAGAACTGGTAGAAGAAAAAATCACTGAACTTTCACAAAAAATTACAAAAACAAAAGAACAGGCAGAAGCAACTGAGGAGAAAGCCTTAATTGTTTTAGTAAATGAAGGCAGTTTATCTGCTTATGGAATGGGTTCACGATTTGGTATTATTCACGATACATTCGGGTTTCCAACAGCAGATGATAACATCGAAGCCTCTACCCATGGACAAAGTGTTTCCTATGAATACCTGTTGGAAAAAAATCCTGATATTCTTTTTGTGATCGACCGCACCAAAGCAATCGGTGGAGATACGAGTGAAAGTCAGCTTGTTGAAAACCAACTGGTGCAACAAACGAATGCCGGTAAAAATGGAAAGGTGATCAATCTTGATCCCCAAGTTTGGTATCTGTCAGGCAGCGGGTTAGAGTCTCTTGAAATTATGTTGGAGGATGTCAATCAAGTTTTTGAGTAAACAAAAAGTCTATGCGAGCTTGAATCGCATAGACTTTTTTTCTCTTTTAGTGAAGCAACTCTGTCAAACTTGGCATGTCGGTCACTTCATAGCGTTCTTGGAATTTTTTGATTTCTTCGGAACTGAATTTTTCGGGATCTAATTCCAGTGCTTCAACAGGCAATGGACGATCATCGGCGATTTTCACGTCGATAACGACAGGACGATCAGAATTTTTCGCTGCTTCAAAAGCAGGTGCTAGTTGATCGTAAGAAGTAATTGTAAAGCCTTTTGCACCTAATGCTTCACCGACTTTACCAAAGTCAGCATCTTGTAAAAGTACGCCAAAATAGGCTTTATTTGTGTCCTCTTGTTCGGCTTCAATGAAACCTAATGAATCGTTCGTCAAAACGATGTTGATGATAGGCAAATTGTATTTTACTTGAGTGATTATGTCTTGCATGTTCATTGCAAATCCGCCATCACCGGAGATTGTAAAGACTTGGCGATCAGGATAGCTTAATTGGGCTGCGATTCCGCCAGGAACACCATAACCCATCGTAGCGAACCAGCCAGAAGTCGTAAAGGCTTGTTTGCCATTCATTTCCAAATGACGCACAGAACTTAAGGTAACATTGCCGACATCGACAACGAAAACTGCATCTTCTTCAGCGATTCGATTGATTTCTTTGAAAACTGGTTCTGGACGTAAAGGAGCACGATCGTCGTCGTAAAAACTATGACGCCATTGATGCCAGTTTTTAATATTTTCCTGATTGGCGTGCAGCCAATGATCCGCCGGACGCGGGTCACCGTTTGCAATCAAGTGCTCAAGTGCCGTAGCGGCATCACCTAAAACTGCAACATCTACTGGATGACGGCGACCAAATTTTGATCCGTCGATATCAATTTGTACGAATTTTGCTTCAGGATTAAAGAAATAAGTACCGAAGGGAAAATTACTACCGACGAATAAAATCAAGTCCGCGACTGCCAACGCTTCATTAGCGGGTTTTGTCGCTACCCGAGCCGCAAAACCTAAAAAGTTTTCATAGGATTCTGGTACGATTCCTTTTCCTAAAACTGCGGAGGCTACCGGCATACTAAAGTGTTCAGAGAAATTTTTGACGGTTTCGAAATGTCCCCGTAAGCCTTGTCCAATATAAAGCACGGGTTGTTTCGCTTCCTTGATCAAAGGCAGAACTTTTGCTAGTTGTTCTTCTGTTGGCATTGGCAGACCTGTTTGATGCGTATGGGCAGTAGAAACAAAGGTATCCTCGATGGCTGCAAAACCATAATCCACAGGAATAGTTACGACAGCGACACCTTTTTGTTCATAGGCAGCTTTGATGGCTTCGTCAATAACATGAGGCAGACTTTCCGGTGTCATCACGGTTCGGTTATAAATGCTGACATCTGCAAACATTGGATTTTCATTTAGTTCTTGAAACGCATTGTAGTTCATTGAAGTCGAAGGAACTTGTCCTAATAATGCTAAAACAGGAACGCTGTCCATTTGAGCGTCATACAGACCGTTGATCAAATGCGTTGCACCGGGACCAGCTGAACCAAATACTGCCCCGATTTTGCCGGTTAATTTTGCATCTGCCGCAGCAGCGAGAGCGCCGGCTTCTTCATGGCGAACTTGGATATATTTCACTGCTTGGCGTTCTTCATAAAGTGCGTCCATCGTTGAGTTAAAGGAGCCTCCAGGAATACCATAAATATGATCGATTCCCCAATCTGCCATAACTTTGACCATTGCGACACTTGCATTGATTTTTGACATAAATGATCACTTCTTTCATGATTTTTATGGTGCCATTGTAATCCTAAAAAATCGTTTGTTCAAACATTCTTACTCAAAGTAAGTAGACTTTTTGGAAACGTTCTTATTACAAGTATATCGTATTTCAAAAAAATTAACTTATTTCAAACATTCACAGGATTAATTGCCGGAACTTGAAAGAAAATGCTAAACTGAAATAGAAAGGCGAAGGGATGAAGGATCATGTGGATGATAGTACTTATTATTGTTGGACTAATTCTCGTGCTGTTTGTGGCGGCAAGATTTTATTTGCGTCATTGGGCACGTTTTTTTACAGATGCTGTTCTTCAACGGCAAAATCAGTGGTATTTAGAAGAAGGGCATCACTTATTGAATCCAGACTGGCAAGCTGGAGAGTTTACTCCGCAAGAGGAGGCGTTTTGGCTCTTGGGAAAAACATGGCGTTGCACAACAGCTGATGATCTGGAATTGAAAGCCAAGGCTTTTGTACAACCGTCGAAAACTTGGGTAATCTGTGTTCATGGGTATCGCAGCAATGGCTTTCAAGATATGTCGGATGTTGCCGCTTATTATTATCAGAAAGGGTATAGCGTGTTAGTACCGGATTTGCGTGCTCACGGTCAAAGTCAAGGAGAAATCATTGGGTTAGGTTGGCTGGATCGTTTGGATTTGATTGAATGGATTCAGCAAGTTTTGACCAAAGAACCGGAGGCGGACATTTTACTGCATGGCGGTTCTATGGGAGCTGCAGCGGTTTTGATGGCTAGCGGAGAAAAGCTGCCGGGAAATGTGAAAGGGTTGATTGCCGACAGCAGTTATACTTCTGTTTACAGCGAATTTTATTGGATGCTGCAACGCTTGACCAAATATCCCGTGAAGCGTTTCATGGTTCTTGCCAACAGCTATGCCAAAAAAATAGCCGGTTATTCCTTGCGACAAGCATCTGTAACGCGACAATTGGGTAGCAATCATTTGCCGGTTTTATTTTTACAAGGGGCAACAGATCAGTTTGTACCGGTAAAAGAAACCGCAACCTTGATGGAGGCCACCGCGGGAGAAAAAATCTTGAAGATTTTTGATAACGCAGGTCATTTACAAGCAAAAGAATTGTATCCGGAAGAATACTGGCAAACCATCGAAGATTTTATCGCTGATTATTTAGAAATCTCTTGATAAGACAGCGAAATAATCGCTATCCATCGATTTAATTGTTCTAGCAACTGTCCTTGGAACAATTAGTTGTCACTTTTGAAAGTTACTGTTAAAATGTAGGCAAAAGTGAGGAGGCGCTGGGTGATGGAGGGAAATAAAATCGGCTCGGTTGAAGTAACAGAAGAGACGTTATTAGCAGAAGGGTATCGCAAATACTCTGGCGAAACCGTAGATATCTATTACAATAAAGAGATTTGTGCCCACGTAGGAAATTGTGTTCGTGGAAATCCAGAAATATTTGAAGTAGGCCGCCGTCCGTGGATCATTCCGGATAATGGGATTGCAGATCATGCGGTTCAGGTTATTAATACCTGTCCAACAGGAGCGCTCAAATATATTCGAAGGGACGAAAAGTAATGGAAATCAAAGAAGAAAAAAATCGGTTTGCTTTGTACAATGACGAAGGGGAAGAAATCGGTGAAATGACCTGGGCAGATGCAGGAGAAGAAATCATGATCATCGATCACACCTTTGTTGATCCAACCTATCGCGGGCAAAAACTGGCGGAAAAATTAGTTCGCAGTGGTGTCGATAAAGCACGTCGCGATGGTCTGAAAATCATACCGCTGTGTCCGTTTGCCAAAAAAGAATTCTCCGAAAAAAGCGAGTATCAGGATGTTTTGCGAAAATAAACGATAAAAACATGTAGTGAGTCTGTTGATCCTTGTCAACAGGCTTTTTTGAAAGACATCTTTCTATGGAAAAAAAAGCAAGAGTATGCTATCTTATA
This sequence comes from Enterococcus sp. JM9B, assembly GCF_009933265.1. Lineage (NCBI taxonomy): Bacteria > Bacillati > Bacillota > Bacilli > Lactobacillales > Enterococcaceae > Enterococcus > Enterococcus sp. JM9B. Next base: position 11,562 of record NZ_MAEK01000031.1, read on the forward strand.
AAGGATGACTTCTAAAATTGAGGAGGACAGTTTTGTGTATAATTTAATTGTCGGAGTAGTAATTGTTTTATCTATTCTAATGGTCATTGCGATCATGATGCAACCAAGCAAACAAAATAGCGCAGCAAGTGCTTTTACCGGCGGTGCAGATCAGTTGTTTGGCAAGCAAAAAGCACGGGGATTTGAAGCCGTGATGCAACGCTCAACAGCAATCATGGGTGCTGTATGGTTGATTTTACTTTTTGTATTAGTGTATCTATCTTCTCATTAATCAGAGAAGAAGTCAGGATGAGCAAGAGGTTCATTTCTGAGAATAAAACCAATAGGTGAAGCACAAATCAACAGAACGATTGACTTGTGCTTCACTTTTTTTATGCAAAAAAATCCTTAAATGCGAGAAGCTGAGTGCTTTAGCAAAAGTATGGTAAAATTGGGGTTGCGAGGTGGAACAAATGGGAGTAAAACAAAATTTACCAAAAACACTTTTTAGTGAAAAAGGGCCACGAGCAGTTTTACTGCTGCATGCGTATTCAGGCAGCCCAAATGATGTGCGGATGCTGCATCGCTTCTTAGAAAAACACGAGTATACGGTCTATTCACCGATGTTTAAAGGACATGGTACGCTGGAACCGCTAGATATTTTACAAGAATCACCGGAGATCTGGTGGGAAAATGTACTAGAAGCTCTTGCGTTTTTAAAGGAGAAAGGGCATCAGCAAATTGCTGTGTTCGGTTTATCTATGGGCGGAATTTTTGCGATGCAGGCATTGACGACAAAAGATCGTGCAATTATTGGTGGTGGGGCGTTTTGTTCGCCAGTCTTAAAAACAAACAATACGGTACCGGAAAGTTTTGTGACTTATGCACAGCAAGTGTACAAGTATAGTCAGCTTACAGAAGCGCAATTGGCAGACAAACTGGCAACAATAAAATCTGGTGTAGCACAGCAATTAACTACCATCGAAGCATTTGGTGAGCAAACAGGAAGTCAGTTGGTCAATACGAATAGCCCGGTTTTCTTGGCACAGGGGGGGAAAGACGAGATGATTGATCCGAAAACGGTCTTTCAAACCGCTCAGCAACTCCTGCAAACCAAATTGACCTTGAAATGGTACCCTAACAGTGGACATGTAATCACTGTCGATCCCGTACATAAAAACTTTGAGCGAGATGTACTGGACTTTATCGAAGCACTCGCTTGGAATGAGGGAAATTAGTGAAGAATATTAAAGAAAAAATTTTGCTGTTTATTGAAGAAAACAGTAAAAAAAGTTTTTCAGCTGAAGAAATCGCTGAAGGACTGCAGTTACAAAAAGGGGAAGATTTTAAAGCCTTAGTGCAGACAATTGCCCAAATGGAAAGAGAAAAAACTCTCGTATTTACTAAAAAGGGAAAAATCAAATTACCGCAGAAACAAATTTTAGTCGAAGGGATTTTCCGAGGAAATGAACGAGGCTTTGGCTTTGTAACGGTCGATCCAGAGGAAGAGGATATTTATATTCCTAAAGAAGCAACGGGTTACGCAATGGATGGGGATACTGTCGCAATTGATATCATGAAGCCATCAGATCCTTTTGGAGATCGGGGAGCGGAAGGAAAAGTCGTGGAGATTCGACGACGGAGTATGACACAAGTCGTTGGTGAATTTACCCTGTTTCCAGAAGATGAAATCAAGGAAACCGATTTGTATGGGGTAGTAGTTCCCAAGGATAAAAAAATCAGTCACTTAAGTGTGTACGTTGCAGCAGAAGGCGTCCGCCCTGTAGACGGCAACATTGTGATTGTGGAGATTTCTCATTATCCGGAAAAAGGGTATGCTACTAGTTTAGAAGGTATCGTCAAACGAGTAATCGGACACAAAAATGATCCTGGAATGGATATCTTGTCTATCGTTGTAGCCAATGGAATCCCTACTCAATTTCCGGAAGAAGTTTTGACAGAAGCTGATCAAGTCGCCGATCAAATTGATCCAGCTGATTTTCCAGAACGTCGAGATTTGCGGAATCAACAAATCGTTACCATTGATGGTGAAGATGCAAAGGATCTGGATGATGCGGTTACGGTGCGCAAATTAGAAAACGGCAATTATTTTCTAGGCGTCCATATTGCGGATGTTTCTTATTATGTGACTCCTGACAGCAAGTTGGATGGCGAAGCATTCGAACGGGGAACCAGTGTCTATCTGACGGACCGTGTAATCCCTATGTTGCCGCAACGGCTTTCTAATGGCATCTGTTCGTTGAATCCTCATGTTCCTCGGCTGACAATGAGCTGTGAGATGGAGATTGATGCTGCCGGAAAAATCGTTTCCTATGATATTTTCCAAAGTATCATTCAAACAGCAGAACGGATGACCTATACGGCAGTTAATGAGATTCTTGCAGGAAAAGAAGAAACTCGAACCCGCTACGCAAAATTAACAACAATGTTTGAAACAATGGCAGAATTGCATCAGATTTTAGAGACAATGCGGACCAATCGCGGAGCTGTCTCATTTGAAGATCGTGAAGCAAAAGTTTTGGTTGATGAGAAAGGGCATCCTTTAGATATCCTTCTTCGTGAACGAGGTATTGGAGAGCGGATGATTGAATCCTTTATGCTGGCAGCCAACGAAACAGTGGCGCAACATTTTTCCAAACAAAAATTTCCCTTTATTTATCGTATTCACGAAGAACCAAAAGAAGACAAATTGCGTCGCTTTTTCGATTTTGCCGCTGCAGTCGGTTTAGTCGTCAAACAGTCCAAAGGGTCAATCACACCTAAGGATCTGCAAAAGGTAGTGGAAGATGTCGCAGATAAGCCGGAATCACCGGTGATCAATACCATGCTATTGCGGAGCATGCAACAAGCCAAATACTCCGAAGAAAATTACGGGCACTACGGATTGGCGGCGGAATATTATACGCATTTTACTTCCCCAATTCGCCGATACCCAGATTTGATTGTTCATCGCTTGATTCGTTCCTATACAGAGGATTCCTCAGAAGAAAATCAGCAACAATGGGCAGAAAAATTGCCGGATATTGCTGTGCATAGTTCTCAAATGGAGCGTCGGGCAGTTGAGGCGGAACGTGAAGTTGACAGTATGAAAAAAGCCGAATTCATGGCGGATCATATTGATGAAGAGTACGATGGAATCATTAGTTCCGTCGTGAAATTTGGTATTTTTATCGAGCTGCCAAATACTATTGAGGGTATGATTCATATCAATGCACTGAAGCAGGATTACTTCCACTTTATTGAAAATCATTTGGCCTTGGTAGGAGAACGAACGGGATTGACCTTTAAAATTGGTCAAAAAGTACGAGTCAAAGTCGTGAAAGCTGATCCGGAAACACGGGAAATCGATTTTGAGTTGTTGTCCGCTGAAGAAGTCGAACCAATTCAGCAAGCCCGTAAAAAACCAAAACGGCGTAAAGTAGGCAGTGATGAGAAAAAAGAACGCTCTTATAATAAGAACCGTGGCGGCGCAAAAGGAAGTATCAAAGGAAAGAAAAAGAAGAAGCCATTTTATAAAGGCATCAAGAAAAAAGGTAAATAACTGGAGGTGGACCTATGCCAAAAGGTGAAGGAAAATTGATTGCGCAAAATAAAAAAGCACGCCATGACTATACCATCGTTGATACGATGGAAGCCGGAATCGTTTTGCAGGGAACGGAAATCAAATCGATTCGTAATAGCCGAATCAATTTAAAAGACGGTTTCGTTCGGATCCGTAATGGAGAAGCTTTTTTATCAAATGTGCATATCAGCCCTTATGAACAGGGGAATATTTTTAATCATGATCCACTACGCACACGGAAATTATTGCTTCACAAAAAGCAGATTGCCCGGCTAGTGGGAGAAACACAAAGCAACGGTATGACGATCGTTCCCTTGAAGGTGTATATCAAAGACGGGTATGCCAAAGTTTTGATTGGGTTAGCAAAAGGGAAGAAACAATATGACAAGCGGGAAACGCTGAAACGAAAAGATCAAGAAAGACAGATCAAACGTGCCCTCAAAAATTTCTCATAGAATTCTTATAATGTTTTTTTCAAATCTGATGGTTATTGCTTTCTAAAGTTGATGATTTTTGATAGCATTTACTCAGAAGATACTTGTATATCAACTTCCAATTTCAGGAAAGAGGATACATTATCTTTTCTTATTATACCTATTTGAAAATGCTATTATTCAAATGAGCAAATTTGTCTAATTTTTGCTGAAAATGTTTTGAAATTTTTCAGTGGTGGTGGTATGATACCGATTGGTTATCAACCTACTGGCATTACAGCAATTATTAACCAGAAGTCTCTGGAACTTGTGGGAAAAGAGGTGAGAAATATTGGAAGACAAATCACTAATGTTTCATATTGGTCCAATTTGGTTTGACGGTACGGTGACCTTGATGGTAGCAATCACGTGTATTATCGTATTCGTCTTAGTTTTTGCCTGTACGAGAAATCTGCAGCTCAAACCAAAAGGCAAACAGAATTTTATTGAATGGGTGATCGACTTTGTCCGCGGGATTCTTTCTGATAACTTACCCGGAAATGAAGTCAACAACTTTCACTTGCTTTCATTGACTATGTTCCTGTTTGTTTTTGTTGCCAATGAAATTGGACTTGTGACAAAAATCGTGACTCGTGATGAGATCACTTTTTGGAAAAGCCCAACTGCTGATCCATTTGTAACACTTACTCTTGCATTGATAATGATCTCTTTAACGCATTACTTTGGGGTAAAGAAATTTGGATTAAAAGGGTATATTACGAATTCTTATTTTAAGCCGGTCAGTTTTTTACTGCCTATCAAAATTATCGAAGAATTCACAAACGTAATCACATTAGGATTGCGTCTCTATGGTAATATTTTTGCGGGTGAGGTTTTATTAGGCCTGATCGCAAGTATGATGAACCAAGTCGGATGGATTTCTTTACCTTTCGTTATCCCTCTTGAAATGATTTGGATCGGTTTCTCATTATTTATTGGTGCCATTCAGGCATACGTGTTCGTCACTTTATCTATGGTATTTATGAGCCATAAGATTGAGGCAGAAGAATAAACTAGGACTTACAATTAGGAGGAAAAAAATTATGAATTTTATCGCAGCAAGTATCGCAATCGTCGGAGCAGCAATCGGGGCAGGTTATGGTAACGGAAAAGTTATTTCTAAAACGATTGAATCTATGGCACGCCAACCAGAAATGGCAACACAATTACGTTCAACTATGTTTATCGGTGTAGCGCTAGTCGAAGCTGTTCCTATTCTAGGTGTGGTTGTTGCTTTACTTCTAGTCTTCCGTTAATTAAGAAGAGAGGCAGAACTGTTTGATATCCGTGTTCTGCTTTTTTGCATGATTCTTGAGACAGACAATTTTGAAGAAAAACAATTTTCACTGAAAGTATGAACAGGATGTCAGTTCCCCTTTTTCCATGATGTTTAATGGAATGAGATAGGGCGTCTGGAATGTGGAAGGGATTTTGAAAAAATTTCCTACCTGAATATGAACAAGGATGTCAGTTCCACTTTTTTTAAGAGGTCTAGTGGAATGATATACGGCGTGAAAATGGAAAGAAATTTGAAAAAATTTCCTACCTGAATATGAACAAGGATGTCAGTTCCACTTTTTTTAAGAGATCTAGTGGAATTATATACGGCGTGAAAATGGAAAGAAATTTGAAAAAATTTCCTACCTGAATATGAACAAGGAGATACGCTTATGCTAAATCAGCTGGTACTTGCGGAAGTCCAAAATACAATGCTTGGTAATATAATCACTGTAAGTGGAGCTTTCGTTATTTTACTCGCGCTGTTGAAACACTTCGCTTGGAGTGCAATAGCCGATTTAATGAAAAAAAGAGAAGATAAGATCGCCAATGATTTAGATTCAGCAGAAGAATCGCGGATTAATGCTGCTAAACTTGAAGAGAAGCGTCAGACACAATTGATGAGTTCTCGTTCAGAAGCCGCTGAAATCATCAAAAACGCGAAAGATAGTGGAGAATTGAGCCGTCAAAATATTTTAAATGAAACCAAAGACGAAGTGATCCGCCTAAAAGAAAAGGCAAAATCCGATATCTCTTTGGAAAAAGAAACAGCTTTAAATGCGGTGAAAGACGACGTTACGACGCTTTCTTTGCAAATAGCTGAAAAAATATTAAACAAAGAGCTTTCTCCTGAAATGCATGAATCTTTAATCAATCAATACATTGAAAGTCTAGGATCATCTAATGAAACTAGATAAATTCACAGTTGGTAAACGTTATGGCAGAGCGCTGTTTGAACTGGCGGTCGAAGAACAGCAGTCAGAAACTGTTTATCAAGAACTTGTATCGTTACGCAATGTTTTTCAAGAAATTCCGGATCTGGGTAATATTCTGAGTGATGTCCGTTTGGATTTAACTAGTAAACGTACGATCATGGAGCAAATCCTTCAAGAATACAATGGGATCGTTAAGAATTTTCTCGAAGTCGTTTACCGCTACAATCGCATGGATGATCTTATCTTGATTATCGATGAATATGAGCGTCGGTATAACGAAGCAAAAAATGTGATCTCAGGAACCATCACGACTGCCGTAAAATTAACTGAGAAGCAAAAAGCGCAAGTAGCGGTGAAAATCGCTCAGCGTCTTGGTTATGAAAAAGCGGAGTTGACGGAGCGTGTTGATCCAGAAATAATCGGCGGTGTGATCGTTGAGGCAAACCATCAAGTCATTGATGGCAGCATCAGAAACCGTTTGGAAGGTTTGCGCACCCAATTACGCAAACAATAGATATGTAAAGAGGTGAATCGAATGGCCATCAAAGCTGAAGAAATCAGTGCCTTGATCAAAGAACAAATCAAAAATTTTCAAAGCGAATTAACAGTTGAAGAAATCGGTACCGTGACCTATGTCGGAGACGGTATTGCTCGGGCTCACGGTCTTGAAAATGCCATGAGTGGAGAACTGCTTGAATTCTCAAACGGTTCTTACGGCATGGCACAAAACTTAGAAACAAACGATGTCGGGATCATTATCCTTGGAGATTTTGAAACCATTCGTGAAGGTGATAAAGTAAAACGAACTGGAAAAATCATGGAAGTTCCTGTTGGGGAAGCGATGATTGGACGAGTCGTTAATCCATTAGGACAACCTATTGATGGATTAGGAGCAATCAATACGGACAAATCACGTCCAGTGGAAGCTTCAGCACCAGGCGTTATGCAACGGAAATCCGTTTCTGAACCAATGCAAACTGGGCTGAAAGCCATTGATGCCCTTGTACCAATCGGTCGTGGACAACGGGAGTTAGTCATTGGTGACCGGAAAACCGGGAAAACGTCGATTGCTGTAGATACAATCATCAACCAAAAAGGTCAAAATATGATTTGTATTTATGTTGCAATCGGTCAAAAGGATTCAACGGTTCGGGCACAAGTTGAAACCTTGCGCAAATTTGGTGCAATGGATTATACGATCGTGGTCGCTGCCGGGGCATCTCAACCAGCACCATTACTTTATATCGCTCCATATGCAGGTACTGCAATGGGTGAAGAATTTATGTATAACGGCAAGCATGTCTTAATTGTCTTTGATGACTTGTCAAAACAAGCGGTCGCTTATCGTGAACTTTCGTTGCTGTTACGTCGGCCACCAGGTCGTGAAGCATATCCAGGGGATGTTTTCTATCTGCATTCTCGTCTATTGGAACGTGCTGCAAAATTGAGTGATGAATTAGGCGGTGGTTCAATGACTGCCTTGCCATTTGTTGAAACACAAGCAGGAGACATTTCTGCCTATATTCCAACCAACGTAATTTCTATTACAGATGGACAAATTTTCTTAGAAAGTGATTTGTTCTATTCAGGTGTTCGACCTGCCGTAGATGCTGGATTGTCCGTTTCACGTGTAGGAGGTTCCGCGCAAATCAAAGCAATGAAAAAAGTTGCCGGTACATTGCGTTTGGACTTAGCCAGCTATCGTGAACTAGAAGCCTTCACACAGTTTGGTTCTGATTTGGATGCTGCAACGCAAGCCAAATTAAATCGTGGACGTCGAACAGTAGAAATTTTAAAACAAAAATTGCATGCACCACTTGCTGTTGAAAAACAAGTCATCATTTTGTATGCACTGACACATGGATTTATTGACAGTATTCCAGTGGGAAGTATTTTGGATTTTGAAGAATCACTTTTTGAATATTTAGATGCCAACCATCCAAATATTTTCGAAACGATTCGTGAAACCAAAGATTTACCAGCAGAAGAAACCATCGATGCAGCCATCAAAGAAGCAAAAGAAATCTTTATGGCATCAAATGCGAATACCTCTTCTGCACAGGAAAAAATGTCAACAATCGAACATTCGTAAAGAGGTGAATAAACATGGGTGCTTCTCTAAATGAAATCAAGCAACGCATTGCTTCTACTAAGAAGACCAGTCAAATCACCAACGCCATGCAAATGGTCTCTGCTGCAAAATTGACGAAATCAGAAGCTCACTCGAAGCAATTTCAGGTGTATGCTTCAAAAGTCCGGGAAGTCGTAACCCATTTAACTGCCAGTCAAATCACTGACATCAATAAGGAAACGAATAAAGAAGGTCTTGATTTCAACAGCATGCTGATCAGTCGTCCGGTTCAAAAGACTGGTTATATCGTGATTACATCCGATGGAGGATTAGTAGGCGGTTATAACAGCTCGATCTTGAAACAAATGATGACGATGCTGGCAGATGACCATAAATCTCCAGATGAGTATGTCATGATTGCAATTGGCGGAACAGGTGCAGATTTTTTCAAAACGCGAGGCGTCAATCTTGCTTATGAATTGCGGAATCTTTCGGATCAGCCTAGCTTTGAAGAAGTACGTAAAATCGTGACAATGGCAACAACAATGTATCAAAATGAAGTTTTTGATGAATTGTATGTTTGTTACAATCACCACATCAACTCATTGACCAGTCAGTTTCGGGTAGAAAAAATGCTGCCCATCACTGATTTAGATCCAGAAGAAGCACAAACCTATGAGCAAGAATATATGTTTGAACCTTCGAAAGAGGACATCTTAGACCAGTTACTTCCACAATATGCGGAAAGTTTGATCTATGGGGCGATCGTTGATGCAAAAACTGCAGAACATGCTGCTGGAATGACCGCAATGAAAACAGCAACAGATAATGCAAAAAATATTATTGATGATTTGACGATTTCTTATAATCGCGCACGTCAAGGGGCAATTACCCAAGAAATTACCGAAATTGTCGGCGGTGCCTCCGCACTAGAATAATTTCGAGAATGAATGGAGGAAAACAAATGAGTTCAGGCAAGATTGTTCAAGTAATCGGTCCCGTTGTTGACGTGGAATTCTCGTTAGATCAATCCTTACCAGATATTAACAACGCATTAGTTGTTTACAAGAATGACGAAAAAAAAACAAAAGTCGTTTTAGAAGCTGCCTTGGAACTTGGCGATGGTGTCATCCGAACTATCGCTATGGAATCGACAGACGGCTTGCAACGGGGAACGGAAGTCATCGACACAGGTAGTTCGATTTCTGTACCAGTTGGGAAAGAAACTCTAGGTCGTGTATTCAATGTTTTAGGAAATACGATCGATTTGGAAGAACCGTTTCCTGAAGATGCAAAACGCAGCGGAATCCACAAAAAAGCGCCAGATTTTGACGAATTAAGCACAAGTACCGAAATTTTAGAAACAGGAATCAAGGTCATTGATTTACTTGCTCCTTATCTAAAAGGTGGGAAAGTTGGTTTGTTCGGTGGTGCTGGTGTTGGTAAAACCGTTTTGATCCAAGAATTAATCCACAATATCGCACAAGAACATGGTGGTATCTCCGTGTTTACCGGTGTTGGGGAACGAACTCGTGAAGGAAATGACCTTTACTTTGAAATGAAAGAATCCGGCGTTATCGAAAAAACCGCCATGGTGTTCGGACAAATGAATGAGCCACCTGGTGCCCGGATGCGGGTTGCGTTGACCGGCTTGACGATTGCGGAATATTTCCGTGATGTAGAAGGCCAAGATGTGCTGCTCTTTATTGATAATATTTTCCGTTTTACTCAAGCTGGTTCAGAAGTTTCTGCATTGCTAGGTCGGATGCCATCTGCCGTTGGGTATCAACCAACGCTGGCAACTGAAATGGGGCAACTGCAAGAACGGATTACTTCAACGAAAAAAGGTTCCATTACATCCATTCAAGCAATTTATGTTCCTGCCGATGACTATACGGACCCTGCACCGGCAACGGCTTTTGCCCATTTGGATGCAACAACCAACTTGGAACGTAAATTAACTGAAATCGGGATTTATCCTGCGGTTGATCCATTGGCATCTTCTTCAGGTGCTTTGGCTCCGGAAATTGTTGGGGAATTGCACTATCAAGTAGCGACAGAAGTACAGCACGTACTGCAACGCTATCGTGAATTACAAGACATCATCGCTATTTTAGGGATGGACGAATTATCCGATGAAGAAAAAACATTGGTTGCTCGTGCGCGGAGAATTCAATTCTTCCTTTCACAAAACTTCCATGTGGCTGAAGAATTTACCGGATTACCGGGCTCTTATGTTCCGGTTGCCGATACAATCAAAGGATTTAAAGCTATTTTAGATGGTAAATATGATGATCTTCCAGAAGAAGCCTTCCGAAATGTAGGACGAATCGAAGAAGCGGCTGAAAAAGCTAAGAAATTAGGTTACTAGAAAGGGGTGCCCCATGGATAACTATTTGACAGTTAATGTGGTAACTCCGGCTGGACTCGTTTATGATCACCATGCAAAAATCGTTGTGGCGAATACCTCTAACGGTGAGATTGGGATCATGGCAAAACACGCACCAATCATCGTGCCTTTGAAAATCGATGAAGTTCGTGTCAAGCGAACAGATTCTGATACGCACGTGGACTGGATTGCAGTGAATGGCGGCATTATGGAAGTTCGAGACAATATCGTTTCCATTATTGCTGATAGTGCCGAACGAGAACGGGACATTGATGTACCTCGTGCTGAACGAGCAAAACAACGTGCAGAAAAACTGATTGAAGAAGCCAAGCAAGTTGAAGATGTCGACCAATTACGACGGGCGACAGTCGCATTGCACCGCGCAATCAATCGGATCAATGTTTCAAAACACGGCTGATTTCTAAAAAAGCCTACTCACTAAGGGATTTCCTTTCGTGAGTAGGCTTTTTGCGATTCTAATCGACTAATTTTTGGTAAAGAGGGTACAACTCTGTTAAATAGGTTGCAATTTTCTGTTCGACGTTTTTGATTTCACCAGCGGGAAGTTGCACACCTAGTTGGAAAGTAGATACTTCCAATCCTTGGGTAAATTCTTGTTGCCGCTGTGTCGAAGCAAGGTAATCGGCTAAGGGAAGATGATCGTTTAATTCAGACTCTTCATTGGACCAAATAAAATAAGTTGTTTCATCAATCGTTTTACTCCAATCAGTTAATTCCTCTAAAAGCTGATTGTAGCGTTTTTTTGAGAGTTGCTTTTCATCACTCTTATAATGCTGATACATTAAATAGATTTGCAGGTTCTTTTTATTCAAAAGAACAGCAAGACAAGGGGCTTGTTTGAGTCGATCGGCGCCACGTAATGCACACCAGAAATGATTCCGCAAATTCCAACCATTCGTCCAACTTTCGATTTTTGGTTTTCCCAATTCGACAGTCAGTAATTCCTTACTGGCCAAGTTAACCGCCTTCCATTTATCCCAGACTGTTTTATACTCATTTTTCAGCTGTTCAATCTCAGCTTCTGTATAGGTAAGTTTCAATTGTTTGAAAGCAAAAGTTTCACGATCAAATAACTGAAAATCTTGATTTGTCAATTCCATAAACTCAGTTCCTTTCACTTTAGGTGCCTTTTTATTATAACAATTTTTACTCTAGGAGGGAAAAGATTATAAAAAAATGATAGATTCCAATAATTAGAAAGCTTTTTTTTTGAATAAAACGCGGAATCTCGGGTTTTTCTTCAAAAAAGACTTTTAAAAAACCGTTTAAAGACTGAAAAAGTGAAAAGTATTTTTTTTAATTCGTATTTTATGTTATTATTTATCTATCGTAAATTTTTTGAAAAAGGAGACAGAAAATGCAAGTTTATGGAATCGATGCAATCGTTCGAATCGTTAGTCATCTCGCATTTATTTATCTCGCTTTTTGGTCTTTACGTTCATTGCGGATCGAGACATTTTTTAAACCGCTGTATACCACACAAATTCGGATGGTCCTTGTGTTTATCGCTATTGCACTTGGGTATGGCGCAAGTTCCTTTTTTTTGGAGCTGATGGCGTTAGTCAGAAATCTCTTTTTGATGATTCAGTAATCGATTAAAAAGGGTCCTTTTCGTTGGTAATTGTGGTATAATAAAAAAGATTTTGAGTGAAATAATTCGCTCAGAGCATATTCTGGAGGGAATTTTAATGGAAGAAATTATTGTTCAAGGCGGGAATCAACTACGAGGAACAGTAAAAATCGAAGGTGCGAAAAATGCCGTTTTGCCGATTTTGGCTGCAACGTTGCTGGCTGAAGAAGGCGTTACAACTTTAGATAATGTCCCTATTTTATCCGATGTTTTAACGATGAATGAAGTTATTCATCACCTAAATGCGGATGTTTTTTTTGATGAAGAAAAAAATCGAGTGACTGTTGATGCTTCACGGTCATTAAGTGTAGAAGCTCCTTATGAACTGGTTAGTCAAATGCGGGCCTCTATCGTAGTTATGGGGCCATTGTTGGCTCGTAATGGTCATGCGAAGGTTGCAATGCCAGGAGGATGTGCCATTGGTAAACGTCCGATTGACTTGCATTTAAAAGGATTCCAGGCGTTGGGTGCAAAGATTATCCAAAAAGATGGTTATATCGAAGCAATTGCTGATGAATTAGTTGGAAATATGATTTATTTGGATTTTCCAAGTGTTGGTGCAACGCAAAATATTATGATGGCAGCTGTCAAAGCAAAAGGAACGACAGTCATTGAAAACGTGGCTCGCGAACCAGAAATCGTTGACTTGGCTAATATCTTAAATAAAATGGGTGCACGAGTATATGGTGCAGGGACAGAAAAAATGCGAATCGAAGGTGTCGATCATCTTCATTCAGTAACCCACTCTATCGTTCAAGATCGAATTGAAGCAGGGACCTTCATGGTTGCAGCGGCGATGACGGAAGGAAATATCTTGATTCAAGATGGTATCTCTGAACACAACCGTCCATTGATTTCGAAATTATCTGAAATGGGTGCGCAAATCATTGAGGAAGAAGAAGGTTTGCGGGTAATCGGTCCGAAGCATATCAAACCTACTGATGTGAAGACGATGCCGCATCCAGGTTTTCCAACAGACATGCAGGCACAAATGACTGCAATCCAAATGTTGGCTGAAGGAACGAGCATCGTGACAGAAACAGTCTTCGAAAATCGTTTCCAACATCTGGAAGAAATGCGTAGAATGAATGCCCATGTGAAAATCGATGGAAATATTGCAGTAATCGAAGGCGGACATGCGTTGCAAGGCGCATTGGTGTATGCAACAGATTTACGCGCAGCAGCAGCGTTGATTTTATTAGGGCTACGTTCAACAGGAATAACTCGAGTTCGTAATTTGAAATACCTTGATCGTGGTTACTACAAATTCCATGAAAAATTAGAAAAATTAGGTGCAAATGTGGAACGGGTCGCTGTGGAAGGAACATCTGCCAAAGCTCCAGTTACAAACGCATAAGGGAAGTGCATGAATGAGGACGAATCGGTATGTCTTAACAACGTTGATCAAGATATTTCTTGTCATTTTGCTGGCATTTATTCTTTTTATTGTCGGTACGATGATTGGCTATGGCGTCATCGGTGATGGAATGCCCCTGAAGGTCTTCAATCCGCAATTATGGACGCACATTCTTGACTTTATGAAATAATTTTATCCTTTGAAAGGGCTAGACAGTTTTACTGTCTGGCTCTTTTTGTGAAGAAATCGTTTTATTCTTCTGACTTATTTGTAAAAAATATGTAATATTGGCGTTTTTAAAGTGATTTTTTAGAAAATGAAGGTCAATATTGGTCTAAATTTTCCTTTTTTGAATTGTTTCGTCGTTGAATAATAATCTTCTTTATTTTTAATTTTTTTTGTTTTTTTCCTGTTATAATGCTTTTTGTTTATGGTACGATTCTCATTTTCATGAAAGAGCACTGAGAATATTTCTTTTATGACATTTTAGAAAAGGGTTTCATCATTTGTGTTAATGAGCCTTAATATCCTCGTAACCTACGACTGTTTCTTCCATGCTAAGATACATCTCGTACGAAATTAGGAGGAAAATATTAACTATGAAGACACGTTTAATTCCTGTTATGATGACTGCAGCCGTATTAGCAATCGGAAATATTTTACCGGTATACGCTGCTGAAACCCAAGATGAAAAAACAACCATTGATACAGAGATTGTATCAAATGATTCTGCAAAAGAATTATCCAGCTCTTTACTGGCGTTGACTGCAAATGGCGAAGCCGTAGCTGCAGTGAAAGCTGATATTGCAGCAAAAGAAAAAGCCGCAGCTGAAAAAGCGGCAAAAGAAAAAGCTGCAAAGGAAAAGGCAGCGAAAGAAAAAGCCGCAGCCGAAAAAGCTGCGAAGGAAAAAGCAGAACAGGCCGCAAAAGAACAGGCCGCGGAAGAAGCGAAGGTTGCCGAGGAAGCAGTGGCAGAAGAAAGCCAACCAAGTGGTCAAACAATGGTTATGGAATCAACTGCGTACAGTTCTGACCCGGCGGATGCTTTAGGCGGAGGAACCGTAACAGCAACGGGACAAAATCTACTAGAAAATCCAATGGCGGTTGCAGTAGATCCCAGCGTAATTCCTTTAGGGACTCGCCTTTATGTGGAAGGATATGGGGAAGCTTATGCGGTAGATACTGGTTCAGCGATTCAAGGAAATATCATTGATGTCCACTTTCCAACAGCCGCAGAGTGTAACTCTTGGGGTCGTCGCCAAGTGACAGTAACCATTTTGAGCTAACAATCAAAAGGATGAAAGTCTCAGTTAAAAGCTGAGGCTTTTTTTGTTTAGAATTTCAGAAGGAACATGTTTAGGACTTGTTTCTCTTTAGAAAACAAGGTATAGTTTTTTTGAAAGAAGGGAAGAAATGACAGGCTTTTTGATTTTATTGGTACGAGGCTATCAGCGCTTTATTTCGCCGCTGTTTCCTCCTAGATGCCGTTACTATCCCACCTGTTCCGGTTATACACTTCAGGCGCTCAGGGTTCATGGTGGGCTAAAGGGCAGTTTGATGGGGATAGCACGAATCCTTCGTTGCCATCCATTTGTCAAAGGTGGAATCGATTATGTACCCACAAAATTTACACTAAAGCGTAATACCAGTGATAAAATTCAACCGGTTTATACTTATAAAAGAAAGAAATGATTTAAAGGGAGAAAAAATGATTCGAAGATTGAAGGATTCTGAGGAACTTCCTTGGGCGTTGCTGCTGGAGGCCGATCCTGATCGGGGAATGGTCGAAGGCTATCTTTCTGACAGCCAGATCTTGGTTTATGCAGAAACGAAGATTATTGGGATCATTGTTTTTCAAGAAAGGTCGGAGTGGGAGATTTTAAATCTGTCAGTAGCTTCAGACCACGAGGGAAAAGGGATCGGTGGCAAATTGTTGGAGGCAAGCTTTCAACAGATGCGCAAGCAAGCACCATTAAAAGAGGTTCTTATCAAAACAGGTGACTTGTCGTCACCAGCACTGCATCTTTATAGGAAGAAAAAGTTTCAGCAAAAAGCAATTATTCAAGATTATTTTGTCACTCATTATTCTGAACCAATTTACGAAAATGGGGAACGATTGCGAAATCAAGTGATTTTATCACGGAAACTTTGAAATTTTTTTGACAATCAAGCGTAACCGCTTACTAAAAAAGAGAGGGTTTTTTTATTATGGGAATTTTGGTATTTGATTTTGGAGGATCAGCAGTAAAATATGGTTATTGGACTGGGGAGAAATTGAGTCGTGTCGACCAATTTCCAACTCCTGCCACATGGGATGAAATGAAAGAAAAATTAAAGGAAGTGCAGGAACAAGCCACGGAAAAAATTACAGGTGTCGGTATCTCTGCACCAGGTGTGGTGAACGTTGATTTGCAACGAATTGATGGTATCAGTGCAATTCCTTATATTCATGGGTTCAATATTTTTGATGAGTTGGCTGGTTTGTTCCGTTTACCAGTGACGATTGAAAATGATGCCAACTGTGCCGGAATGGCGGAATTTTACAACGGAGCGGGCAAAGATTATCAAAATGTCGCCTTTGTCGTAATTGGAACTGGAGTAGGGGGTGCTTTGTTTACTAAAGGACAAATTACTAAAGGTGCCCATTTATATGGTGGAGAATTTGGGCTGATGTATCTTGATAACGGCAAAACTTTTTCAAAATTAGGAACTGCAGTTCAAATGGCTTGGCGCTATTGTGATCGCATGGGACTTGAACGAACAGCTAAGAGTGGTAAGGATGTTTTTGATTTAGCTGAGCAGGGAGATCTGGTTGCTCAAGAAGAGGTTAATCGATTTTATGATTATTTGACTCAGGGCTTGTTCAGTATCCAGTTTGCTTTTGATCCGGAAGTAATTATTTTAGGCGGAGGTGTCAGCGCCAAGGAAGGCCTCGTAGATGAAATCAATCAACGGATGTTAAAAAAATTAGAGGAACAGGGCTTGAAAGATTTTGTACCGGAAATTCTTCTTTGCGAATACCGCAATGATGCCAATCTTGTAGGAGCGGCGGCCAACTTTTATGCCCGTCAACAAGGAGAAGCGTAACAAAGGAACAGTTGTTTCAGAGAAATCTGCGACAACTGTTTTTTGTTTGTATAAATGTGCTGTTGATGATAATATCATTAGTGTAACCTAATCTTTTGTGCTATTCAGAAAAAAATAAATATTCTGAAAATTCATTGACTTTTCCGAAAATTTTCAGTATATTGGTTAACATATTCAAGGGAGAAATGGGAGGTTGATTTTTATGAAAAAGAAATTGGTATTTTTGGCGGCGGCTTTTTTATTAAGTGCTTGTAGCGCTGCACCAAAAGCAGATAATAGCGCTGGCGGATCAGGCGGCGGAAACAAACAAGAAGGTGACACGATTAAAATCGGCGTGAACTTGGAATTGTCAGGTTCGGTTGCTGCATATGGCAGTGCTGAAAAACAAGGAATCGATCTTGCCGTTGAGACCATCAATGCGGATGGCGGGGTATTAGGAAAGAAATTAGAAATTGTTGAAAAAGACAACAAATCAGATAATAACGAAGCCGGAACCGTTGCGGCAAATCTTACAACGAATAGTAAAGTTGTCGCAATGATTGGACCTGCGACTTCCGGTGCCACAAAATCGGCGCTGCCAAGTGCTACAGATGCACAGGTGCCGTTAATTACACCATCTGGAACGGATGATTCCATCACACTTTCTGGTGATGAGGTACAAAAATATGGCTTCCGTTCTTGTTTCCAAGATAGCTTCCAAGGAAAAATCTTGGCAAAATATGCTAACGATACTATGAAAGCTGATAAAGCAGTTATTTTAGGAGATAATTCCAGCGATTATGCAACTGGGTTGTCAAAAGCATTTAAAGAAGAATATACCGGCGACATTGTAATGGAAGAAAACTTTACCGCTGGCGACAAAGATTTCCAAGCAGTTCTGACAAAAATTAAAAAAGAAGACTTTAATGTTTTGTTTGTTCCTGGTTATTATGCAGAAGATGGTCTGATCATCAAACAAGCTCGGGAAATGGGTATCACCCAGCCAATCATCGGAGCCGATGGTTTTGGTGATGCGAAACTTGTTGAAATTGCCGGTGCTGAAAATGTGACGGATGTTTATTATACCGCCCACTTCTCAACCAAAGCCCCAGCAACAGACAAAGTGGAACCTTTTATCAAAGCCTTCAAAGGAAAATACAATGAAGAACCTTCACAATTTTCTGCCTTGGCCTATGACGCGGTTTATATGCTGAAACAAGCAATGGAAGATCAAGATTCTGCTGATTCAGACAAAATTACGACTGGACTTACTGAATTGAAAGACTTTGTTGGTGTTACCGGGAATATCTCAATGGACGAAAACCACAATCCAGAAAAAGCAGCGGTCGTTTTGGGTATGACGGAAGGAAAAGAAACTTCTGCTGAAGCAGTAACTTTGGATTAGTAATGAACAAAACAAATGAACTGAGAAAAGGTGGAGGTAGCTCCACCTTTTTTACAAAAACAGATAGGGTGGATGTGATGAAATGGAAACAATGATCCAACAATTAATCAATGGATTGTTTTTGGGAAGTATTTATGCTTTGTTGGCACTAGGCTATACAATGGTTTACGGGATTATCAAATTAATCAACTTTGCGCATGGCGAAGTGTATATGATTGGGAGTTTTATTGGCTACTTTTTGATCAATCAATTAAAGTTGGGCTTTTTTCCAGCCTTGATTCTTTCTATGATTGTCTGCGGAATTTTAGGTGTGACCATTGAATTTTTGGCCTATCGTCCCTTGCGAAAATCGACGCGGATCTCGGCATTGATCACAGCAATCGGTGTTTCCTTTTTGTTGCAAAATGTCATGACGTACTTTTTTTCCGCTAACACACGCTCTTTTCCGCAAGTGATTGAACGAAAGACCTATCAATTAGGCTTTATCGAAGTGAGCAATATTCAATTATTGATTTTATTTATCTCGTTGTTTTTAATGATTTTACTACAAGTTATCGTCAAAAAAACTCGGATGGGAAAAGCGATGCGGGCAGTGAGTGTTGATCCGGATGCAGCGCAATTGATGGGCATCAATGTGAATCGAACGATTTCCTTTACCTTTGCACTAGGTTCAGCGCTGGCGGCGGCTGGCGGTATGCTGATTGGACTTTACTACAATTCAATTGATCCATTGATGGGAGTTGTTCCCGGGCTGAAATCCTTCGTAGCGGCGGTTCTGGGAGGAATTGGAATTATTCCTGGTGCTGCGCTTGGGGGCTTTGTCATTGGACTGATTGAAACGATTGCGACGGCTCTTGGCTTTTCCGACTTTAAAGATGCTATTGTTTATATCGTTTTGATTTTGATTCTGCTGATTCGTCCGGCCGGTATTTTAGGGAAAAATATCAAAGAGAAAGTGTAGGTGTCAACCATGAAAAAAAATCTGAAATATAATTTAGGTTGGTTGGCGGTTGCGCTGCTGATCTATGGCGTTTTATTGGCTCTTTATAATGGTGGAATTATCACGCTGTTTACGAATCGAATCATCGTGAATATCGGAATTAATATCATTTTAGCTGTTGGATTGAACTTGATTATCGGATTTTCTGGGCAGTTTTCTTTAGGTCATGCGGGATTTATGGCGATCGGTGCCTATTCCGGGGCGATTATGGCAATCAATAATCCAACCTATCTTGGCTTTTTCTCAGGAATGCTGGTGGGGATGGTGATTTCTGGTATCGTTGCGGTAGTGGTCGGGATTCCCACCCTGCGCTTAAAAGGTGATTATCTTGCGATAGCGACATTGGGAATTGCGGAAATTATCCGAATCTTGATTGTCAACATGTCGGATCTTACAAAAGGTGCCGCTGGAATTTTTGGGATTTTGCCTTTTACAAGTTGGGAAATGGTGTATCTCTTTACCGTCCTAACGATTATCGTGGTAGCTAACTTTGTTCATAGTGGACCGGGTCGGGCGACATTAGCGGTTCGTGAAGATGAAATTGCTGCGGAATCAATGGGTGTCAACACGACGAAATACAAAGTAGTAGCGTTTGTCGTCGGCGCTGTCACTGCTAGTATTGCCGGTACCTTGTTTGCCGGATTTCAACAATCAGTTTTTCCAAAAGATTATGGTTTTATGAAATCAATCGATATTTTGATTATCGTCGTCTTCGGCGGAATGGGCAGTACTACGGGAGCTGTTGTTTCGGCTGTCGTGTTGGGAATTTTGAATATGTTCCTGCAAGACTTTGGTGTTTTACGAATGATTATTTATGCCTTAGCGTTAGTCATCATTATGATTTTTAAACCAGGTGGGCTATTAGGCACTTGGGAATTCTCTGTGAAACGGATAATGAATAAATTTAAGAGAGGAGATGATTCAGATGCCTCTGTTGGACGTTAAAAATTTGACAAAAAACTTTGGTGGACTTGCAGCTGTCTCCCATGTCAGCATGTATTTAGAAACCAATGAACTTGTGGGCTTGATTGGTCCAAATGGTGCGGGGAAAACCACTCTTTTCAATCTTTTGACGGGTGTTTATGAACCCAGTGAAGGTGATGTGTTGCTGGATCATCAAGGAACAATGGAACGATTGAATGGGATCAAGCCGTATCGTGTAGCTGAAAAAGGTATGAGCCGTACGTTTCAAAATATTCGTTTGTTCA
This sequence comes from Enterococcus sp. JM9B, assembly GCF_009933265.1. Classification (NCBI taxonomy): domain Bacteria; kingdom Bacillati; phylum Bacillota; class Bacilli; order Lactobacillales; family Enterococcaceae; genus Enterococcus; species Enterococcus sp. JM9B. The sequence continues at coordinate 31,957 of NZ_MAEK01000031.1, forward strand.
AAGAATTGACTGTGATGGAAAATGTGTTGATCGCCATGAACGGCAAACATCAGGTCAACTTTTTCACAAGTATTTTTCGTTTGCCAAAATTTTATAAAAATGAAGAAAAATTGCATCAAAAGGCATTGGAGCTGTTGGCAATTTTTGGATTGGAAAAAAAAGCCGATACATTGGCAAAAAATATGCCTTATGGGGAACAGCGTCGCTTAGAAATCGTGCGGGCATTGGCAACGGAACCTAAAGTATTGTTTCTTGACGAACCGGCAGCCGGCATGAATCCACAAGAAACCGCAGAATTAACCGAATTGATCCGTAAGATTCAACAAGATTTTCAATTGACGATTTTATTGATTGAACATGACATGAGTCTGGTTATGGAAGTCTGTGAGCGAATCTATGTACTGGAATATGGACAAGTGATTGCAGAAGGTGATCCAGAGGCCATCAAATCAAATCCGCGAGTAATCGAAGCGTATCTGGGAGGCGAAATGTAATGCTAAAGGTTGAAAATTTATCGGTTCATTATGGGATGATCCAGGCGGTGCATGACGTTTCCTTTGAAGTGAAAAAAGGCGAAATCGTTTCGTTAATCGGTGCAAATGGTGCTGGCAAGACAACGATTTTACGAACGATTTCCGGTTTGATTCGTCCTTCCAATGGAACGATTTTATTTGAAGAAAAAAATATTGTCAAAGAAGCTCCGCAAAAGATTGTTGCGGAAGGCTTATCTCAGGTACCAGAGGGTCGCCACGTATTTTCCGGACTGACCGTTCAAGAAAATTTAGAGATGGGTGCTTTTTTACGGAAAGATAAAGAAGTTAAGCAGGATTATGAACAGGTATTTGAAAAATTTCCCGTCTTGAAGGAAAGAAGAACCCAAGACGCTTCTACTTTATCCGGTGGGGAACAACAAATGTTGGCAATGGGCCGGGCATTGATGTCAAAACCCCGACTTCTTTTACTGGATGAACCATCTATGGGGTTGGCACCAATTTTTATCAAAGAAATCTTTTCCATCGTTCAAGAAATTCAGCAGCAAGGTACAACGATTTTACTGATTGAACAAAATGCAAAAATGGCACTGTCCATTGCGGATCGCGGCTACGTTTTGGAAACAGGGAAAGTTGTTTTAGAAGGAACGGGGCAAGAACTTTTAGCTAGTGAAGCAGTGAAGAAAGCTTATTTGGGAGGGTAAAAGATGAGTGTAAGTGATTTTATGTCGAAAGACTTGGTTGTTGTTCATCCAGAAACACCGATTTTTGATGCGGTCGATTTAATGAAGCAGCATGATATCCACCGATTACCAGTCTTGAAGGACGAGCGGTTGGTGGGATTAATCACCGAAGGAATTATTTCTGCAGCGATGCCTTCAAAAGCGACGAGCCTAAGTGTGTATGAAGTAAATTACCTGTTAAACAAAACCACCGTCGGCGATGTAATGGAAAAAAATGTTCAGACGATTCCGCCGAATGCGTTACTGGAAGATGCTATTTTTGAGATGCGGGAAAACAACATTGGTGTATTACCGGTAGTTGATGAAGATCGGGTCGTTGGAATGATTACCAACAATGATATTTTTGATGCCTTTTTGAAAATCACCGGTTATAATGACGGAGGAACTCGTGTGACCCTTCAAATCACCGAAGATCACAAAGGTGTGTTGGCGGAGCTGGCAAAAGTTCTAACAGATCATGATTTAAGTATTTTGACGATTGTCGTCAATCGCATGGCGCTATCAACGATCGTGGAAATCCAAGTGGAAAGCCGTGAAGTTGACCGGGTACGAGAAATTTTGACAAACGCCGGTTATCTTGTAGTAGATGCAGTATTGACGAGCGGTCATAAATAAAAAAGACCAGTTGACACTAGAGGCAGTGCTAGTCGTCAGCTGGCCTTGTTTGGTTTACTAACGGAAAACCTGTTAATTTCTGTGAAATATGATAAAATAAGCAAGGGTCATCCTGACAGAAAAAAGATGAAGACGAGGTGAGGACATGTCAAAGAAAAACAAAGATATTGAAGTTCGTTTGGAAGAAACAAAAAAAACGATCAAAGGCAAAGAATATGAAGTCACACAATTGATTATTGGTAAAAAAATGATTGGTGAAGTATTGACAGTTAGTGCAAAAGAATTTGAAAGTTTTCTAGGGGAAGAAGACTTAGGTTCCTATAAAAACTTTGATGCAGCAGTCGAAGCAATTATTTTGCAACACAATTTGCACGATTAAAAAAATTGTAAAAAAAATTGAAATTATCACTTGCAAACTCATAGGTTTTTTTGTATCATAACGTAGTCAGGTTTTTTAAGAAACCTTTTTGGAGGAGTAGCGAAGTGGCTAAACGCGACGGACTGTAAATCCGTTCCTTCGGGTTCAGTGGTTCGAATCCACTCTCCTCCACCATTGGGGTATAGCCAAGCGGTAAGGCAAGGGACTTTGACTCCCTCATGCGTTGGTTCGAATCCAGCTACCCCAGTCATTTAGAAACGAAGCTCTTCATGGGTTTCGTTTTTTTGTTGGGAAAATATTTACTAAATTTTACTATACAATTGACGAGACTTTCCGGTACGTCTATACTAGTAATGAAAAGGCTTTATTTTTTATGAGGAAGGTGTAAAAATGGTACGTGTAAAAAAGCAAACAAATGAAACCTATGGAACCTATTTTTTGATTGAAAATACTCATGGGGTGAAACTAGCGGTCAGTCCGCAAGGGGCACGGGCGTTAGAATGGATCGTCCCAGTTGAAGGACAGGAACGAGACTTATTGGTAGGTTTCAAAACTATCGAGGAACATAAAAAGGCTCGCTATTATGCAGCAACTATCGGTCCAGTAGCCGGCAGAATCGCAGGTGCGGCATATACGATTGATGGAAAAACCTATCAGACTCCGGATAACGATGGCGGAAATACGCTTCATGGCGGTTTTGAAGGCTATGATACACAAATGTGGTCTGCAGAACCTTTTGAAGAAGCAGACAATGCGGGGGTGGTTTTTAGCTTGACCTATCCAGATGGAAAAGATGGATTTCCTGGAAATGTTACGTCTAAAATCACGTATCGCTTGGATAATGACAATAACTACCAAATTGAATATGTTGCGACAACGGATAAACCAACAATATATAATCCTACCAATCATGGCTATTACAATTTAACTGGTTCACCTGCCAATTCAATCAATGAGCATACCTTGCAAGTAGGTGCCAAACAGGTTGCTGAAACCAATCCGGATGTGACAACGACAGGGAAAAAAGTTGATGTGGCTGGAACCAAATTTGATTTTGTTGCTGGCCGTAAAATTGGGAATACCTATTTAGATGACCCGTTTCTTTTAGATCATGAAGCTGCTAATGATTTAGTTTTGACGAGTCCCGACGAAAAAGTTCGACTGGAAATTCAAACGACCGCATCGGCAGTGGTCATCTATACGACGGGGTCCTCTGAAGCCGGCACATCGATGAAGCATGGGGAAATGGTGGATCATGGAGGAATTGCCATCGAACCGCAAGAAGTTCCTGGTACGGAAAAATACCCGCAATTTGGAAACATCGTGTTGCGCCCTGAGCAACCATTTTATTCAAAAACCACGTATCATGTGGTATTTTAACAAGTAAGAAATTCGGCTCCTGAGAAATCAGGAGTCTTTTTTTGTCTTTTGGGTTGACAGTTTTCGATTACAAGTGTAAACTTCATTTTGTTAGATCGATTACGTTTGTAAACAAAAATGATTTTACCTTTAATAAATTGAAGGGAAAGTTTGTTCCATTCATCGGAAGAAAGGAAGGATTCTATGATCACAAGTAGTGAACCAATCAAAATTAGCGATTCCGAATGGGAGATCATGCGGGTATTGTGGACATTGGGTGCAGCTTCGGCCCAAGAAATCGATCATCTGCTTTCAGAGACGATGGATTGGAAACTGGCGACGGTTAAAACATTGCTGGGACGTCTGGTAAAAAAAGAAGCCGTTTGGACAGAAACGGAAGGGAAAAAATTTATTTATCATCCAACAGTCGGTGAAGCAGAAACTGTGCGAAGTGCCACGGAAACATTATTTTCCCATATCTGCGCAAAACGAGTGGGAGGAACGATCGCTGATTTGATTTCAGAAGCAGCGTTAACGCAAGAAGATATTGATAAAATTCAAGAAGTTCTAGCGAAAAAAGAAGCCGTTCCTGAAATCATCTGTAACTGTATTCCCGGGCAGTGCAACTGCAAAGCCCATCATTAAAAAAATTAATTCAAAGGGAGAGATTTTTTATGAAACAAACATTTGCAATTAAAGGAATGAACTGTGAACATTGTGTCGCAAAGGTAGAAAATGGTATCAAGGAATTACCCGGAATTCAAAAGGTGAAGATCCAGCTGAAGAAAAATGCCGGAACTGTGAAATTTGATGAAGCGCAAATCTCGGGACAACAAATTGCAGACAAGATCACTGAAGTCGGATACCCAACAGAGGTGCTATAAATGAGTGAAACAAAAGTTCAAAACTTTGTAATCACCGGCATGACCTGTGCTAACTGTTCCGCACGAGTAGAAAAAGAGCTTAACGCACAGCCGGGAGTAAAAGCGGCGACAGTGAATCTTGCCACTGAAAAAGCGACAGTTCAATTTGCGGAGACCACGGCAGAGAATTTAATTGCCAGTGTGGAAAGTATTGGTTATGGGGCGATCTTGGATGATGAAGCTCATCGGCAGCAAGTAGCGGCAGAAAAAGCTAACTATCTTTTTAAAATGAAACGAGATGTAATTGTCAGCCTAATTTTAGTAGCACCTCTAATGGTTTCAATGGTGGCGATGCTGTTGGGCAATCATCAAGAATGGGTGATGTTTTTCCATCAGCCATTGGTCCAATTGGTTTTGGTTACACCTATCCAATTTTTGATTGGGGCTCGTTTTTATAAGGGGGCGTATCACGCAATCAAAACCAATGCCCCGAACATGGATGTATTGGTAGCGATGGGGACAACGGCGGCTTTTGCATTAAGTGTGTATAACGGCTTTTTTGCCGATCGTGTTCATGAACTGTATTTTGAAAGCAGCGGCATGATTATTGCTCTAATTTTATTAGGAAAATATTTAGAAATTCTTGCCAAAACAAGAACCAGCAAAGCAATCCAACAGTTGATGAAACTACAGGCAAAAACGGCACGGGTGTTTCAAAATGGAGAAGAAGTAGAATTGCCGGTTGAATTAATTGAAACCGGTATGGAAATTATCGTCCGTCCCGGTGAACAAATTCCCGTCGATGGTAAAGTATTAGAAGGAAGTACTGCAGTAGATGAAAGCATGCTGACAGGAGAAAGTCTGCCAGTGGAAAAAAAGGAAGATTCTACTGTGTTTGGCGGGACTGTCAATACGACAGGAAATTTAAAAATTCGAGCACTAAAAGTCGGCAATGAAACCGTATTGGCACGAATTATTCGTATGGTGGAAGATGCACAAGGATCAAAAGCGCCAATTCAACAAATTGCCGATCGTATCTCAGGTATTTTTGTGCCGGTTGTATTGATTGTTGCAGCGATAACATTGCTTTTGACAGGTTTCTTGAGTGGAGATTGGCAAACGGCGGTTATCCATAGTGTTGCTGTATTGGTCATTGCGTGTCCTTGTGCCCTAGGTTTAGCAACTCCCACTGCAATTATGGTAGGTACAGGTTTAGGTGCGAAGAATGGGATTTTGATTAAGGGTGGTGAAGCGTTGGAAACCGCCTCGCATATTACTAGCGTCATCTTGGATAAAACTGGTACGATAACAGTAGGACAACCAGTGGTAACGGATTTTCTTACAGAAAATGACCAAGCGGCAGCAATTTTTGCTAGTTTAGAAGCTGGATCGGAACATCCTTTAGCAAAAGCGATTCTTGATTACACAGTAGCTATTGACAGGTTGGAAGTAGAACAATTTCAAGCAATTCCCGGTAAAGGAATCCAAGGAATGATTCAAGGAAGAACTTATCAAATCGGTACCCGTCGATTTTTGACACAAAAAATTTCTGATTCTTTACAACAAGCAGCAGAACAATGGACGGCACAAGGAAAGACAATCATGTTTTTAGCGGATGAAAGTGTGATTCTTGCCGCAGTAGCAGTGGCAGATGAGATTAAAGAAACCTCTCAAGCCGCAATCAAGCAATTACATGCAGCTGGTATCAAGGTATACATGCTGACCGGTGACAACCAAAAGGCCGCCCAATACATTGGGCAGCAAGTAGGAATTTCATCGGAAAATATTTTTGCAGAAGTCTTGCCGGAAGAAAAATCGGCGAAAGTTGCATTATTACAAGAAGCTGGAGAAGTCGTCGGCATGGTAGGAGATGGTATCAATGATGCGCCTGCTTTGGCTTTAGCAGATGTGGGGATTGCAATGGGCAGCGGAACGGATATTGCGATGGAAACGGCGGATGTTACATTGATTCACAGTGATTTGACCTACCTTAGCCAAATGATTAAACTGTCAAAAGCAACGATTCGCAAAATCAAGCAAAATCTTTTCTGGGCATTTATTTACAATACGATTGGTATTCCTTTTGCAGCATTGGGTTTTTTGAATCCAATCGTTGCCGGTGGTGCCATGGCCTTTAGTTCGGTCAGTGTTTTATTAAATTCATTGAGTTTAAATCGTACCAAAATTTAAAGAAAGAAGGGTTGATGGTGAAAGAAGAAAAGAAGATGCCCCACAATCATGAAATGCCTCATCATGAGCATAATCATGAGGAGCATAAGCTAGAAAATAGGAAACATCACAGCAGTCACGAGAAGGGGAACCATGAGATGAGTGACCATGAGATGCATCAGATGGATCATAAGCACCACGACATGTCCCACATGGACCATATGTCTCATATGGATCATGACATGGGTGGGATGGATCACTCGATGCACATGGGGAATTTTAAACAAAAGTTTTGGCTTTCTCTGGTGTTGGCAATTCCTATTGTCATTTTATCGCCGATGATGGGCATTGAGTTACCTTTTCAATTTACCTTTCCCGGTTCTGATTGGGTAGTATTGATTTTGGCAACGGTTTTGTTTATCTATGGCGGACAACCATTTCTGAGCGGCGCCAAAATGGAACTGAAACAAAAAAATCCAGCAATGATGACGCTGATTGCAATGGGAATTTCGGTGGCATATATTTACAGTCTTTACGCATTTGTTGCCAATCATTTTCTTCATGGAGAACACGTCATGGACTTTTTCTGGGAACTGGCAACGTTGATCGTTATCATGCTGCTGGGGCATTGGATCGAAATGAATGCCGTGTCGAATGCCAGTGATGCGTTGAAAAAATTAGCAGAATTACTACCGGATACTGTCACACGTCTAACAAAAGACGGAGAAGAGAAAGTTTCCCTGCAAGAAATTAAAGTAGGGGAACAATTGATCGTTCGTGCCGGTGATAAGATGCCAACGGACGGAGTTATTGAAAAAGGATCAACGACTGTAGATGAATCAGCGGTGACTGGTGAATCACGGGGCGTGGTAAAAGCAGAAGGTGCCAAGGTCATTGGTGGATCTGTCAATGGCAATGGTACGATTCAAATCAAAGTTACTGGAACAGGGGAAAGCGGCTACCTCGCCAAAGTGATGGAGATGGTCCGCAAAGCGCAATCAGAAAAATCCAAATTAGAAGGACTGGCTGATAAAGTAGCCAAGTGGCTCTTTTATGTCGCACTGATTGCCGGTATTCTGGCATTTGTTATTTGGCTGATCGTGGCTGATTTGGCTACGGCATTGGATCGCATGGTAACGGTTTTTGTTATTGCCTGTCCCCATGCACTGGGATTAGCAATTCCGCTCGTTGTAGCAAGATCTACGTCGATTGCGGCAAAAAATGGCTTGTTGTTGAAAAATCGTAATGCTTTAGAGTATGCTCATGAGTTAGATATGATTTTGCTGGATAAAACAGGAACCTTGACTCAAGGAACCTTTTCTGTCACAGGTGTTGATGTCTTGGCGAAAGAGTACAGTCAAGAAGAAGTGTTAAAATATATCGGAGCAATGGAAGCTTCCGCCAATCACCCAATCGCAACCGGGATTATGAAATACATCAAAGAAAAAGAAGTTGCGATTTACTCTGGGGAAAATATTAAAAATATTTCCGGTGTTGGATTGGAAGGAACCGTTGAAGGCCACCAAGTAAAAATCATCAATGAAAAAGCTTTGAAGGAAGAAAACTTGTCCCTTGACGGGGAGAAGACGAAAAAATATCAAGAACAAGGCAACACCATCAGCTATTTGCTGATTGATCAACAATTGATTGGGTTAATTGCTTTAGGAGATCAAATCAAACCGGAAGCAAAAGCCTTTATTCAAGCCTTGAAGGAACGAAACATTGAACCAGTTATGTTGACAGGAGACAACCAAAAAGCTGCCGCTGCGGTTGCAAACTATATTGGGTTAGAAAATTTTCATGCAGAATTGCTTCCAGATGGTAAGGAAGAAATCGTTCGTCAACTGACGGCTAAAGGAAAACGGGTCGCAATGGTGGGAGACGGAATCAATGATGCCCCAAGTTTAGCCCGTGCTACTGTCGGTATTGCAATTGGTGCCGGAACAGACGTGGCAATCGATTCTGCGGATGTGGTTTTGACCAACAGCAATCCCGAAGATATTCTTCACTTTCTTGATTTAGCAAAACAAACCCGGAAAAAAATGGTGCAAAATCTTTGGTGGGGTGCCGGCTACAATATATTGGCGATTCCTCTGGCAGCCGGTGTTCTCGCACCTATCGGTATTATCTTGAACCCGGCAGTAGGAGCAATTTTAATGTCCTTAAGCACGGTGATTGTTGCGATCAATGCCATGACATTAAAAATAAAAAGTGAATAATTATTTTTTAGAGAGAAGATGAGAGAAAATCTTCTCTTTTTTTTGCGAAAAAGTTGCTGTTTACGAATAGAATCGGGGAAAATTTCCCTGTTCGCCTATAGTTCCCGGGGGCAGATATGCTATAATATGAACGTTGAAGCAAGAATCTGTGTTCTGCGTGGAGAAATTTCGTGGAACAATATACGTTAGAAAAAATGACGACATCAAAAGGAGCAAGACAAATGGAACTGAAGAAGTTAGAGGTTCCCACTACTTCCATCACTGAGGTCAAAAAATCACCAATGGACGTGTTCAATCAAGCACGGGAAGCTGGGACTGCGGTATATGTGTTTAATCGTGAAAAAGTAGCGGGTGTGATGCTGACCCAAGAACAATACGAGACATTATTACAGGAATTAAATAATCGGCCGGAAGTAGAAGACGAGTTGACCACAGTCGATGGGTTGGATGAATTTTTATCCGTTATGCACCATACATTGGTTACAGGAGCTACGATTTCTGCAAAAAACTTAGATGAACGAATGGTAGCATTAGGTTTTATTACCCGCAAAACCGGTTTCGGCGGGGTGGTAGATATGGTTACTGAATTAAAAGAAAGTGGAAAAATCGCCTATCAATTGCGAAAAAAACACAATGGCAAAACGGTGATTGCAGAAGTGATTGGAGAACAAGACAGCACTTCCAGCATGTTTGATAAATTGATTATCAAAAAAATTTTTCTCAAAGAAATCTAGCTTATAAATAAGCAAAAGGCGATCCGTTGGGCAGATCGCCTTTTTTTCTATGTATGAAGATTACTGAGGCAAAGAAATTCGTAGAAAAGATGCCCAGACGATACCAACGATTTGGGGAATCAAATATAAAAGTGACAAGCCAAAAACTAGGATCGTGGGATGAAACGGTTGATAAAAGAAATGCCATTCTGGATGATTGGCTTGCAATAACAAAGATAAAAGGGTACTCAATAAGTTTCCCGCCAGCCACCATTTCATTTGGTGGGCAGCTTTTGAATAAAACCCGATCGCTAATGCAAAAAATAACGAAATGAAAAATCCAATGCTTGAGTGGTAATGATTATCCAAGACAAGTGAGAAGTATACAACCGGCAAACAAAAAAGTACGATAGGTAATCGTATAATTTTTTTGGACACATTACACCTCCTGACTACTTTGCAAAGTACTTGCTTTCCCTTATTCTAGGGATAAAAAATAAAAGTAGCAACCTTATTGAAGGAATCTTTTGGCAGATGATAAAAATTTAAGGAAACTATTGCTGGAATGAAAGACAACTCAAGTTTTGTTATTAATTATTGATAAAATAACGACAGCCTTCATAATGGAAAGCTGTCGTTTTTAGCGATTCACTTTTGAAGCGACCGCTAAAAATTATTCGGTTGCTACCCAATAGGTTTTGCCATCTTTTGTTCGCTTTAAAAAACCGTACTCAATCAGATAGCGACGAATCGTGGCGAAATCATCCATAAATTGTTTGATAATTTCGTTGACAGCCGGCTCAGAATAATTTTTCTGAGGGTCAAACCGTTGGGCAATCACTGTCAATAGGATGATTTTTCGTTTTTCCTTACTTGGAAATTGTGAAATTCGTCCCTTTTCATCCAGATAGTTGGCTAGGACTTTTTGTTTTTCGGCTTCAGTGATTTGATAGCGATCATCCACCATTTTTGCACCGATATGAGGAAGCAGGTAATGATCTGTCTGCAACAGTTGCATCATGCTTAAAAATACTTGCGCCTGCCGTTCTTTTTCTTTTAGCTTGAAGCGATGGTTGCGCACAGTCGAGGTGGAGATACCCAGCCGTTGAGCAATGACCGCATCGGATAATTGTTGCGAAAAAAGAGCGATTATTTCCTGTTGGCTCTCTGTTAAGCCGCTGATTTCCCGAGGCTGTGCCAAAAGTGCCGCTAAGGGGCCATTATGAGCCATAGCAAGATGGCATTCCATGGCTTTTTTTGCCGTCATCGGCTGTTCTTCTACTGTGTAAATCAACCCTTCCTCATAAACTTGGTCACAGTACAAACAGGCATAACGATCATCGGCAGTAAAAAATCCCTGCAAATAATCTGTTGATTGATACACTTTTTCTGTTTTCATTTGCTTTCCTCCAAACGAGATTAATTCTTGTTTACATAAATGCTAACATAAATTAAATTCGTTTGCAATACAGACGACAATCGCCTTGATTGTTTTTTAGATTAAAAAATGATTAATTTTTCTGATAATTTATGGTAGGATAAGAGCTAGGAGCTGATTACTATGAATAAATTAAGTCAACGTTTTAATAAACAAGTATACAACATCCATATTTCCTTGATCCGTCAGTTTGATGAAAAAGTTTCTGGTATTCCTGATATTCTTAAACTGACATTAGGGGAACCAGATTTTAATACACCTGAGCATGTTAAAGCAGCTGGGGTTGATGCGATTGAAAAAAACTTCAGTCATTATACGGGTATGTCGGGGCTAGTTGATGTTCGGCAGGCAGCAGCACATTTTTTGAAGGAAAAATACGGCTTAAGCTATGATCCGTTATCTGAAGTTTTAGTGACGATCGGTGCTACAGAAGCAATTTCTGCTTCGCTATTGGCAATTTTAAATCCAGGAGATAAGGTTTTGCTGCCGGCACCTATTTATCCTGGCTATGAACCTGTGATCACTTTGGCTGATGCACAGCCAGTTTATATGGATACCAGTAAGAATGGTTTTGTTTTATCTCCAGAAGTTTTGGAAGCAGCGTTGCAGGAACATGGGGATGAGGTCAAAGCAGTAATTTTAAACTATCCAAGCAATCCAACGGGGGTAACTTATTCCCGAGAAGAAGTTCAAGCTTTAGCAGAAGTACTGAAAAAGTATTCTGTTTTTGTTGTGAGCGATGAAGTTTATAGTGAATTGAGCTACGATCAAACCCATGTATCCATCGCCGAATTTTTACCGGAGCAAACGATTTTAATCAATGGCCTGTCAAAATCTCATGCGATGACTGGATGGCGGATTGGCTTCATTTTTGCACCAAAAGAATTGACTGCTGAAATCATCAAGGTTCATCAATATTTGGTGACCGCGGCTTCGACGATTTCACAAAAAGCTGCGGTTCAGGCTTTGATTCAAGGAATCAACGATGCAGCAGTGATGCGAGAGGAATATCGGGAGCGACGGGATTTTCTTTTTGAAAAAATGTCCGGCTTCGGTTTTGAGGTTGCCAAACCATCCGGGGCTTTTTATATTTTTGCGAAAATTCCAGCGTCCTTTACTCAAGATTCAATGGCATTTTGCGTCGACTTAGCGGAAAAAAATCAGCTGGCGCTTATTCCGGGAATCGCTTTTGGTCCAGAGGCAGAAGGCTATGTTCGTCTGAGTTATGCTGCCAGTATGGAAAATCTGACAGAAGCGATGGAACGCTTGGCGAAATATTTACAAACTCCTGAAAATCAAAAATAAAAAAAGCAAAAATCTCCGAAAAAAATAGGAGATTTCTGCTTTTTTTAGCGATTTAAATAGTCAAAAAGTCCGCCGATGGTTTTATTTTCTAACAGGACTTCCTTGCCATCGATAAGAACCTTGGTTACAGGATAATTGTCCTGTAAATCAGGCACTTCCTTATATTGCGCGGCAACAAAATCACTGGCCTTTGGGTAGGTTTTGATAGATTCCGCATGATCACTGACGATATAATGGATTTCTAACATAAAATATCACCTCATTTTTTTATTAAGTGTAGCACTTTTTTATAAAAATAAGTTATTTAAACACTCGAAGGATTTACACAAACTTTACATCCCTTCACCAAACCTTTACAACAAGTCAATCGGAGGTTTACATCCCCTTGGTACACTAAGAATGTAATCAAGAGGGGAGAGAAACAAAGTGAAAAAAATCGGCTTCTTTTTAGCGTTAACAGGAATAATTTTAGCAGGTTGCGGCAGTTCGGGTTCAAATGGCAGTGAGGAAACAACAAAAATCGTTGCAGTAGGTTCCACGGCATTACAACCCTTAGTGGAAGCTGCTCAAACCAGTTTTACCGCAGAAAATCCCAATTATTCGATCTCTGTACAAGGTGGCGGTAGCGGAACAGGATTAAGTCAGGTAGCAGAAGGTGCTGTAACCATCGGTAATTCTGATGTTTTCGCAGAAGAACGGGACGGAATTGATGCGGATAAATTAGTCGACCACCGAGTAGCAGTAGTGGGTATGGCACCAGTCGCCAACAAAGAAAATGGCGTAGAAAATATAACAAAACAGCAACTGGTTGATATTTTCACCGGAAAAATCACGAATTGGCAAGAAATCGGTGGGAAAAATCAAGAGATTGCCGTAATTAATCGGGCATCCGGTAGTGGCACACGGGCAACCTTTGAGAAATGGGGCTTGGATGGTGCGCAAACAATTCAATCACAGGAACAGGATTCTTCAGGAACTGTTCGTAAAATCGTCGCTGAGACACCGGGAGCAATCAGCTATCTTGCATTGTCCTATTTAGATGATTCTCTACAGACGCTTTCTGTTGACGGAGTAGAGCCAACCCCGGAAACAATCCAAACCAATGAGTGGAAAATCTGGTCTTACGAGCACATGTATACAAAAGGAGAGCCAGAAGAAGCCGTCAAGAAATTTTTAGACTATATGCTGGAAGAAGAAATCCAACAAGGACCGGTCAAAGAATTAGGGTATCTGCCGATTACTGAGATGAAGGTGGAGCGCTCCGTTGATGGAGAAGTCACAGAATTAAATTAAAGAGAAACAGAGGCAGCGTCAGCTGCCTCTGTTTTACATATAGTTTGCGACCACGTTTTGAAGATAGCTTTTAAATTCCGTCAAAAAAAGTTCTTCGCTGGTAATGATTTTGGCACGGCTACCCAGAGAAAGCAAAAATCGAAAAGAGGCCTCGTTTTTTGGTAGACGCAGGGTAATCAGAAATTCTTCTTCATTGATTGGTTTCAGCGTTGCTTCACCGAAACGTTCGACTAAAACATCCCGCAGTAGATGGTGGGCTTGCAGTGTGAGAATCGTAAATCCCGGATAGATTCCTTCATTGGGCAAATCAAGGAGTCGAGCCTGAAAAAAGCGAGGAGCAAACGTTTTTTGACTAATTTGAACATTGGTCATGCGAGAAAGGCGAAAGATTCGAAAAGCATCTCGTTCAAGACTATATGCTTGCAAATACCAGCGTTCCCCTTTATATGTAAGATGATAAGGTTCGATGGTTCGCTGACTGAGCTGCCCTTCTCGGTCGAAGTAATCAAAAGTTACTAAAACATGAGCCGTGATGGCGTGATTTAATTTTTCTGCAAGGAGCTTTAATTCGGTTGTTCCCAGCCAGCTGGTATATTGAATCGATAAAGCATCCGTTGCGGTCTGTTCCTCTTGCATTGCTTGGATTTTGGTGATGGTCGCTTTGATTTCTGGACTTTCAATCAGTTGCTGGACACTTCCTAAGGCAATCAGCAAATGTTGAATATCCTGCGCCGTTAATAATTTTTTATCGACCTTGTAATTTGGCAGCAGACCGATGCCGCCGTTTCTGCCCCGTTGGGAGTAAATTGGAATATTGGCCAGACTAAGTGCTTCTACATCCCGCATGATCGTTCGTTTGGAGACACCAAATAGCTCCGAAAATTCTTGTGCGGAGACAAGTTCTTTTCTTAGTAAAATCATGATCATGCTGATCAATCGTTCGATACGCATAATTTTTTTCCTTTTCTGAAATATATGACAGCTAGTTGTCGTATTTAATCAGGTATAGTATACTCATACCAAATGAAAGAAGGCAAAACAAATGACTCAATATGAAATTCAAGTATTTAAAGAAACCGCAATTAAAGGATATCCAGCAGCATTACCATTACCTACATTGGAAAATGTAAAAGAAGTTTCCGAAAAGAAAAGCCAACACTTCTTTTCTCTTGCTAAAAGCGGAAAATTTCCTGCTTTGATGGCAGAAAGCACAGATAAAATCGGCTATGCCTTGAGTGAAGCAAAAGGCGATGTCTTGGAATACTTTGCTGGAGCAAACACGACAACAAATGATCCTGAAGCGCAAGAACGTATCATCCCTGCAGGAGAATATATTGTACTAAAGGGAAAAGGTGGTCCTAGTCGGAAACTATTCGATCAACTTATCAGTGAGTTTTTTGGAGAAATCTTACCAGAACATCCTGAACTGTACAAAGGCGATACTTTTGTGGTTGAAGCATTATTAAACGGCAATGCGATGGATGCAGAAGTTGAATTGCGCATTCCTTTAAGTAAATAAAAAAACAGCCAGCGACCTGTTTTCTTGTTTGTAGAAAAACAAGAAGACAGCATTGCCGGCTGTTTTTAAATTGGACTAGCGCATAATTATTCAGCAAATGAAAATTGTACAGGTGGCAAAGTGAAAAGGGCAAGCACTTCATTGACTTTGTCAAAAAGACAATCGTCACAAAGTTTGTTTTCAGCAAGAGTACTTTTGTTTGCTGTTGTATTTTTATAGGTCAAAAATTTGCCGTTTTCGGTCACAGCTACTTTTTGCATTTCTTTTTTGAAAACAACGGCATCGTCACCGATTCCAACTGGTTCGTAGGATTCTTTCCATTGGTTGGCACGAACGATTGTGGCAACCAGATTTTCGACATCTAAATCAGAAACAGGCAGTTCTTGCCCGTTGTATTGTAACGTATGTGTGGTACATTCAACGAAGCCGCAGGCATTGCAGCCGCCGTCCAGTAGAGAATGTTTTGTCGTGATTACTGCATCTTTCATAAAAAATGTTCCTCCGTTCTTTCTGCATTTATCATAGCACAGCTACGGGAACAATCAACCACTTTCAGAAAAATAATTGAGCGCTTTCAAATAAAAATGGGCCCAAAGAAAAACCCACAAAAGCAAATTTTCGGCTTTTGTGGGTTTTTCTTTATTCTGTTAAAGGTGGTAGATGAACTACAAACGTTGAACCGACACCTAAATGGCTATCAACCGTAATATCTCCGCCCAAGCGTTGCGTGTATTCTTTCACGATAGCTAACCCCAGCCCAGTGCCCCCAGAGTGCCGACTACGGGCTTTGTCCACGCGGTAGAAGCGTTCAAAGATTCGTTCCTGATCGTCGCTGTCGATGCCAATTCCTTGGTCCTGCACGTTGAGGGTCAGTCCATCCTTCAATCGAAAGCTAATAGTGATTTGACTCTCATTTGGTGAATAATGGATTGCATTTTCCACAAGGTTTTTAACGATAGGATAAAATAATTCTCGCTTCGTTTGCCAAAGGGCTTGGCTATCGCCATCAATCCTGATCGTTACCTTTTTTTTCTTTAGTAGGCTTTGATAGCTGCCAATCAATTGTTGCAGCAAAGGCATTAATTGGAGCGTTTCGGTGGGATAAGGCAATTTCTGTTGTCCTTTAGAAAGCTGAATGATTTCTTGAATCAAACGTTCCAGTCGACGAGCTTCATTTTGCATAATCGTCAAGAATTCTGTTAGTGTTTCTGGGTCTTCTTTGGCGCCATCCAATAACGTTTCAGTGAAACCGATCAGAGAGGTCACGGGTGTTTTCAATTCGTGGGAAACATTACTGACGAAATCTTGTTGCACTTTTTCCAGTTGACGGACACGGGTAAGGTCATAGGAGATTCCTAAAAGCTGTCGTTGTTCATTGAAGATGCGCAAATTGACATCCAGCACTCGTTCGTTAGGTTCATGGATGGTGACTTCTTCATGAATCGGTGTTTCTTCGTTTACCCGATAAATCAATTGGATCAATTGCGTGTCTTTGATTTGTTCCGCAAAATTCGTAGCCGGATCAATTTCTTGAAAAATTCCCAACTGTTCCTTCATTGTAGGATTCATCATGACCAACTGATGCTGTTCATCAATTATAAAAACACCGATCATTAGTTCATTTAACAATGTGTACAGTTGGTTTTCCGTTGCGGTATAGGCCTGATAGGTCTGACTCATTTGTTCGCTCAACTGATTGACTGTCTGATACAATTCTTCCCATTCTGGTGAAGGTTGCAAAATCATTTCCGTTTGATTCGGCTGTGCAATCATTTTTTTTAATACCGGTAAAACGGTTTCGATTGGTCGATTTCGTTGCCGCAAAAAATAAAAAAGCAATAGACTAATCAAAAAACACAGAATCGAATAGACGATTAAAATAGAGCGTTTGACCGTTTCAGCCTCTGCCAAAAAGCCGGCGGTGGTTTCGGCAATGCGCAGCATACCGATTGACTGATTTTGTTGTGTCAAAGGCAAGGCAACATACAGCAACTCCTGATCTAACGTTCGACTGTGACGAAGGGAAATCCCCAGTTTTCCTCCCGACAGCAAGGCCTTGATTTCTGGACGATCCGAGCGGGTACCGGACAAGGAGGAGTCAAAGGTGTCAAAAATAATAGTTCCGTCTTTATCCAATAAAGTGACCCGCTCATCGGAGTTTTCAATGTAGTTTTCTGCTAAAACCTCCAGCTCCTGTTGGTCGCTGCCGCCATCTGAAAGACGAATCAACAGATTTCCTTTTTTTTCAAGGTATTGTTCCTGCTGATTTAACACTTGCTGCTGATAAAAATTACTGATTAACCGCCATGCACCAAAAAAAATCAGCAGTAACAACCCAAACCAGAGGAGCAGATCGATTTTTTTTCTCATTCTTTCGGCTCCTGAAATTTATATCCGAAGCCGCGGATCGTTAAGAGATAATCAGGATTTTTTGGATCTTTTTCGATTTTTTCCCGCAGATGACTAACATGAACATCGACGATGCGGCTTTGACCGGTAAAATCAAATTTCCAAATACGATCCAGCAAGGTGTCTCGATCAATGACTCGATCCTTACGCTTCATAAAATAGACCAGCAGTTCAAATTCTTTTGGTGTAAGAAAAATCGCCTCTCCTCGGAGAAACACTTGATAGTTGGTCAAGTCGGCTTGAATCTCACCAATTTGCAAAAGTTGATTTTCTTCGGGAAGGGTTTCTTTTGTTTCCCGTGGTTTTAATCGGCGGTTGATCGCTTTCATTCGCGCAGTGACTTCTCTAGGACTGAAAGGTTTGGTTAAATAATCATCAGCACCGATCTCTAATCCGAGAATTCGATCGATGGTGTCATCTTTTGCCGTCAGCAGCAGAATTGGTGTCTCAATTTTTTCCTGACGTAATTTTTTTGTGATTTCCATGCCGTCAATGGAGGGCAGCATGACATCTAAAATAATAAAATCAAAAGCACCCGTCAAAGCTTGGTCCAATCCTTCTTGACCGTCCAACACAGCGGTCACTTGATAGCCCTCTTTTTCGAGATTGAAGGTCAAAAGCCGAATGATTGAGGGTTCATCGTCAACAATTAATACGTTTTTCATTTGCTGCTCCTTAAAAATCCTTAAATTTGTACTTTCATTTTAGCATACTATTAGGTTTTGGTACTATTGCCGATGCAAAATAAATGCTATAATAAACATCGGTCTAACATCAAGAGAAGGAGGCGTTTTTCATGATTGGAATCAGTGCCTGCTTAGGCGGTGTCTTCTGTCGTTATGATGGTGGAACGCAAAAAATTCCTTCTTTGGTCCGGTTAGTAGATGAAGGACAGGCAATTAGAATTTGTCCAGAAGTACTGGGAGGGCTACCAATCCCACGAGAGGCCGCAGAAATCGTTGGCGGTGACGGCTTTGATGTCTGGCAGGACAAAGCGAAGGTTTTGACAAAAGAAGGCGCCAATGTGACGGAAATGTTTAAGCAAGGTGCCCGTACAGCCTATCAAAAATTACAAGAAGCCGCAGTCACTCAGCTCATTCTAAAAGAACGCAGCCCCTCTTGCGGCAGTCAGATGATTTATGACGGGACCTTTTCGGGAACGAAAAAAACGGGTGTCGGCGTAGCAACGGCCTACTTTCTTATGCAAGGAATCAAGGTCTATTCAGAAGAAAATTGGCAGGAAATGATGGAGGAAGTTGATGGAAATCGAAAAAACGAACCGCATGAACGCCCTCTTTGAGTTTTATTCTACATTATTGACGGAAAAACAAATGAATTATATGGAACTTTATTATGCCGATGATTTTTCATTAGGAGAAATCGCCGAAGAATACGGCGTTAGTCGTCAGGCAGTCTATGACAACATCAAACGTACGGAGAAAATTTTGGAGGATTACGAAAAGAAACTTCATTTGTTTTCTGATTATATCGTGCGGGGTGAAGTGTTAGATCAATTGACAGAGTATGCTGTGACACATTATCCAAAAGATGAAATCTTAGCTGATTTAGTAAAACAGATCCAAGAAATTGATGAATAAAGGAATGAATAGAGATGGCATTTGAAAATTTAACAGAACGCCTCCAGCAGGCAATGAGCAAACTGCGGAGAAAAGGAAAAATTTCTGAAGCAGATGTAAAAGAAATGATGCGGGAAATCCGCTTGGCTCTCTTAGAAGCCGACGTTAACTTACAGGTAGTCAAAGAGTTTACGAAAAATGTACGGGAGCGGGCAATCGGTGCAGAAGTACTGGAAAGCTTATCACCAGCACAACAAATCGTTAAAATCGTTGATGAAGAATTAACCAAGACATTGGGCTCTGAAACGGTTGGTTTGGAAAAATCACCAAAGATTCCGACGGTCATCATGATGGCAGGTCTGCAGGGGGCAGGGAAAACCACCTTTGCCGGAAAATTAGCCAATCATTTGATTAAAACGGAAAAAGCACGTCCATTAATGATTGCAGGCGACGTTTATCGTCCAGCGGCGATTGACCAGTTGAAAGTGTTGGGACAGCAATTAGATGTACCAGTATTTGATATGGGAACAGATGTCAGTCCTGTCGAAATCGTTCGCCAAGGGATGGCAGTCGCGCGGGAAAAGAAAAATGATTATGTTTTGATCGATACCGCCGGACGGTTGCATATCGATGAAGCGTTGATGGAAGAGCTGCAACAAATCAAAGAAGTGGCACAGCCAAATGAAATCCTGTTGGTCGTAGATGCGATGACTGGGCAAGATGCAGTCAATGTAGCAGAAAGTTTCAATCAACAGCTGGGTATTACCGGGGTAATCATCACCAAATTAGATGGTGATACTCGAGGCGGGGCAGCATTGTCGATTCGCCAAGTCACTGGTGCACCAATCAAATTTACTGGTACCGGTGAAAAACTGACGGACCTTGAAGTCTTCCATCCGGATCGAATGGCAAGTCGTATCCTTGGTATGGGGGATATGATGACATTGATCGAAAAGGCGCAACAAGATTTTGATGAAAAGAAATCTGAAGAACTTGCGCGGAAAATGAAGGAAAATTCCTTTGATTTCAACGATTTTATCGAGCAATTAGATCAAGTGATGGGTATGGGTCCGTTGGAGGATCTTTTGAAAATGATTCCTGGAATGAACCAAGTTCCTGGTATCGAAAATGTCAAAGTTGATCCAAAAGACGTAGCTCGGAAAAAAGCGATGGTCTTTTCTATGACACCGGCAGAACGGGAAAATCCTGACCTGCTGAATCCTAGCCGTCGCCGCCGGATTGCTGCTGGATCAGGAAATAACGTTGTTGAAGTCAATCGAATGATCAAGCAGTTCAAAGAAGCTCGGACCATGATGCAAAAAATGTCCAAAGGGGATATGAACGTTCCCGGTATGGATCAAATGTTTGGTACCGGAGTAAAAGGCAAACTGGGTAAAATGGCCATGAACCGCATGATAAAGAAAAATAAGAAGAAAAAGAAAAAGCGGAAATAAGAAACAAGCTGTCGTAATCATGAGCGATTTTCGGCAGCTTTTTCAAAAGGAGAAAAAGATGAGCATCACAGTGAATATTTTGTATACCGGTAAGAATGGAAATGCAAGGAAGTTTGCAGAGGAAATGATTTCCCAAAAAATCGTGGAAGCAATTCGCAAGCAGGCAGGAAATGAAAAATATGACTATTACTTTCCATTAGAAGATCCGGAGTCCGTGCTATTGATTGATCGCTGGGTAGATGAAGAAGCAATTGCTATTCACCACAAATCGCCCATGATGAAACAAATTGCTGATCTTAGAACAAAGTACAAACTTAAAA
This sequence comes from Enterococcus sp. JM9B, assembly GCF_009933265.1. Taxonomy (NCBI): domain Bacteria; kingdom Bacillati; phylum Bacillota; class Bacilli; order Lactobacillales; family Enterococcaceae; genus Enterococcus; species Enterococcus sp. JM9B. The sequence goes on from NZ_MAEK01000031.1 coordinate 52,823, forward strand.
TGAAGGTTGAACGATTTAGCGATTTGCCAAACTAGCAGGTAACATAAGTAATCGATAGAAAAAGGGTGTTTCTCGATTTGAGAAACACCCTTTTTGAAATGGTTAAGCATTTTCACTGACAAATTTATCCGCATCATTCAAAGTATCCCGATCCAATTCTTTGATACGGGCACTGGTCACCAAACCAGCAACCATGCTGTCGCTGACGTTCAATGCTGTCCGTGCCATGTCAATCAGTGGTTCAACAGAAATAACTAAACCAACGATTGCAACCGGTAAATTCATTGAACCTAAAACAATCAATGAGGCGAAGGTTGCACCGCCGCCAACACCGGCAACACCGAAGGAACTGATTGTTACGACAGCAATTAACATCAAAATAAATTCAAGACTGAACACATTGATTCCAACTGTTGGCGCCGCAATCGTTGCCAGCATCGCTGGGTAGATACCGGCACAGCCGTTTTGACCAATGGATAAACCAAAGCTTCCAGCAAAATTGGCTGTTGCTTCGTCAACACCTAAGGCTTTATGCTGCGTTTCAATGTTTAATGGCAAAGCACCCGCACTTGAACGGGAAGAAAAAGCGAAACTCAATACAGGGAAGGTTTTCTTCAAATAAGTCACAGGACTTACTTTGACTGTTGCCAAAATCAACAAATGAACAAGGAACATAACGAGAATAGCAACGTAGGAAGAAAGAACAAATTTCCCAAGATTGACGATAGCAGTAAAGTTGCTGGTTGCCATGACGTTGGTCATCAGAGCTAAAATACCATAAGGTGTTAAGCGCAGGACCAAAGTTACGATACGCATAATCAGTTTATACAAGCTATCAATCAGATTCGCAAAAAATTCTGCTTCTTTTGGTGCTTTGCGTTTGATTCCCAGATAAGCGATTCCTACGAATGCGGAGAAAATCACGACACCAATTGTGCTGGTTGCACGAGTACCAGCGAAATCTGCAAAAACATTTTTTGGAATAAATGAGACGATTTGTTCAGGAATCGACAAATCAGCAACCGCTTCTTGACGAGTCGCAAGTTCAGCAATCCGAGCTGTTTCGGCAGCACCTTCGGAAAATTTTGCGCCTTGTAAGCCAAATAAAATCGTCGAACCATAACCAATAAGTGCTGAAATAGCGGTAGTTCCCAAAAGTGAAATCAGAATCGTTGTACTGATTTTTCCAATTTTTTCGGAAGCTTTCATTTTAACAAAAGCGCCAACGATTGAGATGAAAACCAAAGGCATAACCAACATTTGTAAGAAAGAGATATACCCACTACCGACGATACTGATCCAAGACATTGCCGAAGTGATGCTTTCATTTCCGTTTCCTAATAGTAATTGGACGATGCCGCCAAAAACGACCCCAATGCCCAATCCGGCGAAAACCCGTGTTGAGAATTTAACGTGGCGTTTGCTGAGTTGGTATAAAACGTAAACTAGTCCAACAAAAAACGTGATAATCAAAAGTGTAAGAAATAATTCCATGTTTTTCCTCCTATAGGTTAATCATTTTTAATGAAAACAAATTTTAATACATGACTGAGTGTATCATAAGCCGGTTTTGCTATCAGTATAAATCTAACTTATGTGCGATACAAAAATAGGTACGGTGATAATGAAAAGATATCACAAAAAACCGGAAGAAACTTTTCTTCCGGTTTAAAAAGGATGAATTAAATTTAACGTAATGCCAGTTTGCGTTCTTTTCGCAAGCGAAGCCAGGTCTTGATACTGGAGAAGTAAACGAGGGTAAAGCAGATTCCTGCAACAACCAATAAAACAAACAAACTTTGGAAAATCGGCGGAAAAATCGATGCTTCTTTCTTTTCTAAAATTCTAAAAAAGTAATCGTCCCAACCGCTGAAAAATGTATTTTGAATGGAGAAAACAAACAAGGTCATGAGTAAAAAGATTGGGAAGCGGGAATGTGAATGCAGCAAGTAATCCCCATCGTGTTCCAATGATAATTTTTGGAAATTTCGATACGCCCATAATAAAAATAGTCCGCTAAGAATGAGTGCCAGCAGTCCCATATACCAACGTCCACTGGTTTTACCAATTTCAAGAATAAAGAGCAGGTTACCTAAATTAGACATGACATGAGAATCGTTGCCCTGTGCCAATTCTCCTAAATTGATATAATAATTGACGGCTTGTGGAACAAGGCTGACATAGCCGATAAAGATGAGCCATGTCAGAGGACCGAAAATCAGATTTCCGACCATTGAGCCAATAAAGATACTCAACGACAAGGCTAAGACAATCAAACAGAAATTATTTGCGACAGAAAAAAGTAACCGAGTCAATTCCACATTCATATAGGGTTGTGGAATCCCAAAATAGAAAATGAAGGTGTAAAGCAGTTGCCCGCAAATTACCGAACCCAAAAGAGGGAAGGCAATATGGGTGATTTTTTTACGAAATAGTTCTTTGCGACTAACGGGCAATGAGAATAAGAAACGATTAAAGGCGGTTTTCTCATCCACAAAGAAGAGCAAAAATCCGGCAAGTGCCACAAGTAAAATCACTAAACGGGAAAAGAGACTACCTGAAACATGATAATAGGTTTCGTTTTCATCATATTCCTTGCGTTTTTCTTGATCGGAAGGAGCTCCGGCAGCATCCTCCATCGATTGAAAAACATATAACGCTTGATCAACATATTCTTCATAAGAAGGGTAGGAGACATCTTTTTGCGCATTCTCATCCCAATACGTATAATATTCTGGATGCTCGATATATTCTTTCTTTGTTTTTTCTGCTTGATAATGGTCATTGGTTCGGTGCCATGAGGTTACAGTATTGTACCCATCTAGTGCATAGCTGCCAATAATCAGCAACATAAGGCCAATCAAAATCTTGCCGTAGCGTTTTTGATAAATCGTTTTAAGCATCGATAACTCCTCCTATCTGTAAAGTTCTTCTTTATTTAGATTTGCTTCAAATAAATCTTCCAAGGATAACGGTAGTTCCTCAAAAACCAACGGCTGTTCTGCCAAGATTTTGGCCGCTAATTGGGTATCATAATTTTCAAACACAGCAACGACCACCCGTCCTTGGAAAGCAATCAGTTTTGAATTGTCTTTAACGATTTGCGGTACTTTTTTAGTTTTAAAGACCATTTGGAATTTTTTTGCCGTTTCCCGCATCGTTTCCAAACGGTAATCTTTGACGATCGTCTGTCCTTTGATGAGCAATGCACGATCAATAATTCCTTCTAATTCCTGCAAATTGTGGGAAGCGATGACTGCCGTGCGTTTTCCATCCGCGATATGACCTAACAATAACCCAATTACTTTTTTGCGAATAATGACGTCTAAACCGTCAAAAGGTTCGTCCAACAATAAATACGTGGCATTCGAGCTAATTGCCAGAATCATTTGGAACAGGCCTTGCATTCCTTTTGACATGCGGCGGTAGGAAAGATGCAACGGTAGCTGATGTTCTTTTGTTAATGCTAGAAACTGGTCTTGATCAAAGAAAGGATAAGCTGCCCGGTAAAACTCACCGATTTTTTTCAGCGAATAGGCTTTTAGAAAATTATCGACTTCATCGATATAAAAAATCTGTGCCTTTAATGCTGGATCTTGTTGTAAATTGCGGTCATTGATGGTGATCGTTCCACTCTCCGGTAAGTAATGATCGGCAATTGTCCGAAATAAAGTTGTTTTCCCCGAACCGTTTCGACCGACTAGTCCCACAATTTCATTTGGATAAAGGACAAAATCAATTTTTTCCAAAATTTGTTTTTGTCCGATTTTTTTTGAGAGATTCGTAATTTTCATGCTACTGTCCTCCTAACTTTTCTTCGGCCTCTTTGACCCAAGTAATCAACTCAGCTTGCGAGATTTGCAAATGCAGTGCTTCGATCACTAATTCTTTGAGCTGTTCTTTCAATTGCAAAATCCGAACCTCATCTCTTGGGGAATCTGTCATCGTTTTGACAAAGGTACCTTTGCCTTTGACGGTTACCAATACTTGTTCCGTTTCCAAGACTTTGTAGGCTTTACTGACCGTGTTTGGATTCATCAACAACTGTTTTGCCATCTCACGGACAGAAGGCAACTGATCGCCAGCATTCAATACGCCATGCAAAATATCTTCTTTGATCCCCAGCACTAGTTGTTCATAATAGGGTTTGCTGCTGCCTTTATTAATTAAAACCATCTGAAAAACTCCTTTCCCTCAAAGTGTTTCTATGTGTACTAGTATACATAGTACAGTTTGAAATGCAATCTTTTTTTGTAATTATTTGGTAAACTGACTGTAGCAAAATCAATAGAAAAGGAGGGATAAAATGCAACGATGTCCTTGGTCACAAGCCAATGAAAAAATGCAGGTGTATCACGATAAAGTGTGGGGTGTACCGGAATTTCGCGACCAACAGCTTTTTCGAAAATTAGTCCTTGATCTCAATCAAGCCGGATTAAGCTGGAACACGATTTTAAACAAGACCGAAACTTTTGACGAAGCATTTGAAGGTTTCGATATTGAAACCGTCGCTGGTTTTGATCAGGAGAAATTCGACTCGTTGATGCAAAATAGTGGCATCATCCGGAATCGATTAAAAATTGCAGCAGCGATCACCAATGCCCAATGTGTTTTAGCGATTCAAAAGGAATTTGGCAGTTTTTCTGATTATCTTTGGAAATTTGTTGATTTTCATCCCATCGAAAATCAGTTTGCAACAGCAGAAGAAGTCCCAACAAAAACGCCTTTGTCAGATGAGATTTCCAAGGATTTGAAAAAAAGAGGATTCAAATTTGTTGGGACAACCATCATTTATGCGTTTATGGAGGCGATCGGTATGGTCAATGACCATTTACTCACTTGTCCCTGTCATGAAACCGTAAAAGAAGTCAGTTTGACGAAAAATAAACATTAGGAGGAAAATGATGCGTAAACTTGTTTTTTATGGAGCCATTAGTTTGGATGGTTATTTAGCAGATACCGAAGATAATTTGCAGTGGCTTTTTGATACCCCCACAGGAGAAACAACGTATGCTGCTTTTGATCAATTGACAGATACATTGGTCATGGGACGAAAAACCTATGAAGAATCAAAAAAACTGACGGAAGGCACGCCTTTTTATCAAGACAAGGAAGTCATTGTGTTTTCCCGTAAATTGAAAGAACTTCCAGATGCTACGGTCGTTTCGGAAAATCCTGTTGCGTATTTGAAACAATTGCAGCAGCAAGAAGGGAAAATGATCTGGTTTGTAGGCGGCGGCAATCTTTTAAAGCCATTGTTGGAGGCAGATATGATTGATGAATGGTGGATTCAAATCGCCCCTGTCCTATTAGGAAAAGGCAAGCGGTTGTTTGAAGATGGAAATTATCACCAACGCCTTGAATTGGTTGATACAACACAAATGGAACAACTTTATGAACTGCATTACCGCAAAATTCACAAATAAAAAAGCACGCCATCCGAAGAGTGCGTGCTAGGAAAAGGTTGAGAGAAAGTTCTCAGCCTTTTAATTTTTCAAAAAACTCGATATATTTATCGGTAATCAATTGGAAGTAGCTAACCGTATCAGGTACAATCTCCCCGTTTTCATCTAAAAGATTTAAAATATTGCCGATATAAGCTTCAGGCTGTTGCAACGTTGGCATGTTCAAGAAAACTAAGGACTGACGCAGGTGATGGTTTGCACCAAAGCCGGAAACTGCTCCAGGAGAAACGCTGACCACCAAAGCAGGTTTGCCATCCCAAGAACTTTGCCCATAAGGACGAGAGCCTACATCCAACGCATTTTTCAATGCGCCAGGCACGGAACGATTGTATTCTGGTGTAAAGAAATAAATGCCGTCCACTTGTTGCAATTCATGACGAAAGGCTTGCCAGCTTTCCGGAACCTTTCCTTCAACTTCCAAATCTTCATTATAAAATGGGAGTGTGCTGAAGTCGATGAATACTGCTTCATAGCCCTCGGGTAAAAGCGCAGCAAGTTTTTTTGCAACGATTTTATTGTAGGAGCCTTCTCGTAAACTACCTACTAAAATACCAATTTTTTTTGTCATGTTCCTTCCTCCATTTCTTGGTTCTATCTCTATCTTAGCGAGAAAAGTCTGAAATGACAAAAGATACGCCAAAATAATTTGGACTGTAAAGAAAAAACTCTTTACACCTTATCAAAAAACTGGTAAACTATCTTTTGTGATTAAGACTAATGGAGGTGTAATCGTAATGGCAGTAAAAATTCGTTTAAAACGCATGGGTTCTAAAAAGAGTCCTTTTTATCGTATCGTAGTAGCAGATTCACGTTCTCCTCGTGACGGACGTTTCATCGAAACAGTAGGTACTTACAATCCTTTGAAAGACCCTGCAGAAGTAACTTTAAAAGAAGATCTAGTTTTAGATTGGTTATCAAAAGGAGCTCAACCTTCTGATACAGTTCGTAACATCCTTTCAAAAGAAGGCGTTATGAAAAAACATCACGAAGCAAAATTCACTAAGAAATAAGGGGACCAATTATGACAGATTTGAAAGATTTAGTCTTAACAATCGTCCGACCATTGGTTACGCATCCTGATCAAATTACGCTTGATGTAGTTGAATCAGATGATTTCTATGAATACAACTTATCTGTTGCTCCAGAAGATATCGGTCGTATCATCGGCAAACAAGGTCGGGTCGCTAAAGCGATTCGCACGATTGTTTACGGCGTGCGTACAGAAGGACCCAAGAAAGTCCGCTTGAATATTCTAGACGGCAAAGAGTGAGAAATGATCTCAGCGATTTTTCAATCGTTGGGATTTTTTATTTTCTTCACGGAAAGAAATCAGGTACACTTTTATAGAAGAAGGAAAAATCCGTCGCAAGCCGCATGTTATTTCGACGAGTTTTGAGGATAATGAAAGTAAGGATAGGAGGAAAATCCAATGACCCAAATTTTTGTTTGGTTAGCTATTGCACTACTTATCTACTTTATTTTTAAAATCGGCTCATTTATCTGGCGACTGATTGGCTTTTTAGCCATTGTATTTTTGCTCTGGATCTTTCGAGAGGATATTTTTTCTCAGGTTAATCAGTGGGTCTCCAATTTTGATAGCGACGATCTTGGCAGTTTTTTGAAACAAGCGGCTGATTTTATCGTTGAAAAATTCAATCAAGTCGTTGCATGGTTTCAACAATTACTGGCATAGAAAAAAGCGGGGTATGATGAAGCAATCCCCAAAAGTTAGACCAAAAAATCTAACTTTTGGAGGTTACTACATGATTGTATCCCGCTTTTTTTTATTTTCTTAAAATCCTCGGCCACCGCCGCCAAACGTTCCGCCGCCGCTGGAGTGGGTGGTGCTGCCGCCGCCAAATCCACCGCCGGAATTGTTGTTTTTCGGAATTCGGCGAGTTGTAACAAAGGAGTGAACCAGCCGATTTTCTTTTTTTGTTAACTGGACATCTGCATTTTCATGATATGCGTAGGTGTAGCCCCCTCGTTTTAGCTGATACGTTGATTTTGTAACCAAGAAGAAGGCGATACTTGCAACGAGCGCCGCTGCTACAGCAATACCAATCTCAAGAGGAGTAATCACTTTATAACGAGTGATTTTTCCAGTTTCTTCATCAACCCGGTAATGACCGCCGGGAACTCCTTCTGCAACAAAGGTTTCTGTTTTTTCTAGGTACGTTTTTGCCGCTTCAAAATAATTTTCATCACCCATCTCTGTTTCTAACGCATCTAAAATAGTGTCGATCCGCCGATCGGTTAAATAATCGATCATGTTTCCAGATGTCGAGATATAAATTTGTCGTTGATTCATATCCAGCAACAACACAGCACCATTTTGATTGTTGCCGACTTTTTCCCGCAAATAATCATCAGCAAAATCACGAGGCTCCTCCTGATTGTCATAGGTGGTTACGATAAAAACATTGCCTTTGATGGTTTCACCGATTTTTGTTGCGGTTTCGTTGAGCTGGGTGATTTGTGAGTCGGTAAATAACTGTGCATCATCTTCTACTAAATCGCTGGCTGCAATAGCCGGATGGGCAAAAAGAAGACTGGCGACGATACCGAATAAAAGAAGCCCAAGCTTTTTCAAATGAAATACCCCCCAACTAAGAAGAGCAGTAAGACGATCAGAAAAATTCCAAATGCGGTAGCGCCCAATTTTTTATAACTAATGGGTAAAATACCGCTGACTTTTCCGGTCTGACCATTCATTGCATAATAGTAGATTTTTTTATCCGCTTCATTGCTGCGGTAAGTGACAAGCCAAACCGGTAACAGCAAATAATCTTCCTTTTCTGCGGTCAGTTCAACCTGCTTTTGTTTCGTCACAAAAGTGGAGAAGCTGCCGACAGTTTCCTTTAGCAAATCTTCGCTGTAGGAAGATAATTCTTTTTCAATTGCAGGCTTCATTTCCAAATACTCAATGTCACGTTTTTCTGCTTGAAAGCCAGCAAGGTATTGGTTTTTAAATGCCACCGCTTTATCCATGGGAAAAGGTTGTACCCCACTAACCATTTTTTGTTGGACATTTTTTGAAAGTGCATTTTTAACCAAGTTCTTAAATTTGATGGTACCGGCTCGCTCAATCTCATATTGCTTGGTCTCGGTGTATTCAATATCTCCCACGAGCCAAACCCGCAAAGAAGTACCGGTTCCGGTGATTTCGCCTTTGGTTTCGGCATCGACATTCCAATAAGGAAAGTAAACGCCGGTAAGTTTTTCTACTTGAGGTTGACTGAAAAAGTCTTTCGGCACAAACCATTTCTTCTGTGCCCAAGCTAAAAATTTTTCGGTTGCCGCTTTTTTGCCGACTGAAAAAGGTAAAACTTTGCTAGGCAGAAATTTCCCGCTTAAGCGCCCCTGCAAGACCACCGGGTTATGACAGTAGTAGCAGTAGGTGGCAGCGGTGGTTGCATCAGTTACGATTTCTGCGCCGCAGCTGGGGCAGAGAAATAAATCCATCGGCTCCGCTAATCCATCATCGGCTTCCGTCGTTTCAGTTGTTTCGGTTTTTGGATCACTAGCGGCTGTTGTTTCATCCACCATTTGCGCTTGTTTTTGTTTTTCCTCAAAGGCGCTGACTTCATCAACTGTAAAAATACTCAAACAATAGGGACAGTGAAATTTCTGGTCGTCAGGGTCAAAAGTCAATGCCCCGCCGCAATTGGGACATTTGTGTGTTAGGACATCCATAATCATTCTCCTCTTCTAACCATCAGCTGTCCAAAGGCACGCCTTTGAATGGTTTGCCGCAATTTGGGCAGAACTTAGGAATTCCTTTAGAAAGATCAATGATTTCTCCGCATTCGCTGCATTTCATTTTGAGATTTGCTGCAGCTTGGGTTTCTGGTTTCGGTGTCCCGCAATTACTGCAGAATTTCCCTGTATTTTCTGTACCACACTGTGGACAGGTCCATGTGTCTTTGTTTCCTGATTGTTGCGCTTGTTGGGATTGCTGGATTTGTTCATTATTTGCTTGGGAAGCTTGATTTAAAAAGCCGCCGCCTGCGTTCATACCCATGCCCATTCCGAAAAATCCGGTGGTTGCGCCGCCTTCATTTTTACCGGCAGCTTCCATTCCTCGGGCAACGGAACCCTGTACATAGCCTTCCCGTACGCCAGGATCTCCCAACATGGCTCCTTGGTTGCGCATGTTGATTAATTTCACAGAATCATCCGTGTAAGAAATGCTGGCCACCGCCACTGAAACGATTTCCATTCCTCGTAGCTCCGTCCAGCTGCTGTCTAAGACATCTCCCATATATTTGCTTAGTTCCATACTTTTTGACGGAACATAAGAAATTCGCTGACCGTCAGCGGACATTTGATTAATGGATGCCTGCAAAGCGGTCAAAAATTCATTAAGGTATTGTTCATTGATGTCGTCGATTTCCACCTGCGTTTTATTTTTAGGAATTGCATTGGTATAAAATAAAATCGGGTCGGTGACTTTCATCGAATAGGAACCATGAGCCCGCAAGAAAAGTTCTGCGTTGTAAAAATTGTCAAAATAGTTGATCGGTGAGGCGGTACCAAATTTGATTCCTTTGATTTCTTGCAAATTGATATAAAAAACTTGTTGCTTTTGCGGAGTCACGCCGCCGAATTTAAATCGATCGAAGGTTTCTTTGATTGCATCTTTTAAAGAGCCATTGAACATGGAAGGTGCAAGATCATTTTTTACCGTATAATAGCCTTCTTCAGCAGTAAAGTCGATAATTTTCCCACCGTCGACTAACAACATCATCATGTTTGGATAAACATGAATCACTGAACCGTCTGTGATAACATCTGTCGTTCCTTTACGGTTTGAGCCTCGTTTGTCATCTTGCCGAACTTTGACACCCTTTGTCATTACTGTCGTGTCGCTCATCTCTTCTGGTTCAATGACCTCTAGCCACTGATCGGCAAGTCCGCCGCCCACCATACTTGTCGCTGCTTTAATGATTCCCATGATTGTCTTCCTCCTTTAAAAAAGTTACAAAGTGTTAATTCATTATACCATAGGCGCTGATTTCTAAAACTTATGACGCAAAAGCTTCAGAGAATTTATTAAAAGAACGTAGGAAACCTAGTTTTTTAGTTAAAAATTCCGTATAATAGTAACTAGCGAATTTTTTGAAAAAGGGGAGAAAAAGTATGGCCTATCAAGCACTTTACCGCGTTTGGCGTTCTCAAAGATTTGACGATGTCGTCGGTCAAAAAGCAATCACCCAAACGTTAAAAAATGCGATCCTTCAAGATCAAATCTCACATGCCTACCTATTTACAGGGCCAAGAGGTACCGGGAAAACCAGTGCTGCCAAAATTTTCGCCAAAGCCATCAATTGCCCCAACAGTCAAAACGGGGAGCCCTGCAATGAATGTGACATGTGTCGTTCCATTACTACGGGAACGCAAGAAGATGTTATTGAGATCGATGCTGCCAGCAACAATGGCGTGGAAGAAATTCGTTTTATTCGAGAGCGTGCCAATTACGCTCCAACAAAAGCGAAATATAAAGTTTATATTATTGATGAAGTCCATATGCTTTCGACAGGAGCCTTTAATGCTTTATTGAAAACTTTGGAAGAACCGCGAAAAAATGTCGTCTTTATTTTGGCAACGACTGAACCTCATAAAATTCCGGCAACGATTATTTCTCGAACACAACGCTTTGATTTTAAACGAATCGATACCCAAGATATCGCTGCTCATTTAGCTCATGTGCTGCAAACGAGTCAAATCGAGTACGAAGAAGAAGCGCTTTATGTGATCGCTCGAGCGGCAGAAGGCGGGATGCGGGATGCGCTGAGTATTTTGGATCAAGCCATTTCTTTTAGTGATGAAAAGGTGACACTGAAGGATGCGATGGAGGTCACCGGCAGTCTTACTTACGAAATGATGGACCATTTTATTCAAGCCTGCTATGAGCAGGATGTGACCCAAGCGCTGACAGATTTGCAAGAAATGTTGGCAGCCGGCAAAGAAGCCCGTCGTTTGCTAGAAAATTTATTGGTTTATTGTCGGGATTTGCTGATTTATCAAAAAGCGCCTAAATTATTAGAGGAAAAATCAGGGCATTTGACCGAAGCCTTTACGAGACTGGCGCAAGAAGTTGCTGCAACGGTTATTTATCATTGGATCAACGTCTTAAACGAAACGCAAAATGAAGTTCGTTTTACGAACAGCCCAACGATTTATCTGGAAGTAGCAACCGTCAAGCTGGCAAATAGCGAAACACAAGAAAAAATAGCGGCTCCAACAAGTGGAGAAGATTCACCAACCAATTCCGCAGAGCTCCAAGAATTGAAGCAACAACTGAATCAATTGCAAAATGAAATCCGGCAATTGAAACAAGGACAGTCTGCTACCTCTAACGCAGAACCCGTTGCTGCAAATAACAAACCTCATCGGGGGAAAACAACGACCTATCGAGTACCAAAAGAGCAAGTCTTTGGTGTCTTGCGGGAAGCAACGAAGGCTGATTTGATCAATGTGAAAAATGTTTGGGAAGATTTGCTGATGAGCTTGTCTGTGACACAACGGGCAGTTTTGCGCTCCAGCGAACCGAAAGCAGCCGGACCTAATAGCTTAGTGATCGCTTTTGATTATGAGATTGTTTGCCAAAAGGCAGCAAGTGATCAGGAGCTGGAATTGGCGATTCACAATAATATCAGTCGTATGATTCCTGATTATGCACCAAAACCAATCTATATTACTGAAGACAGTTGGCCGGTTTTGCGAAGAGATTTTGTTTCCCACACGACCGAAATTGGTGGTACGATTGAACCAACGGAGAAAAAGGAACCGGAACCAGAAGAAATTGTTGTGAAGGCCAAGGAATTATTTGGTGATTTCGCACAAATACAAAATGATTAATTAGGAGTGAAGAAAAATGATGCGAGGCATGGGAAATATGCAAGGCATGATGAAGCAAGTACAAAAAATGCAAAAAGAAATGGGAAAAGCGCAGGAAGCATTAAATATGCAAGAGTTCGTTGGTGAATCCACGAACGGCTACGTTAAAGCAACCTTTACTGGGGATCGCAAAATGAAAGAACTGATGGTTACTCCAGATGTTATTGATCCAGAAGATCCAGAAATGCTGCAGGATTTAATTGTTATGGCAGTGAATGACGGATTGGCTAAAGTGGAAAAAGAAACAGAAAAAACAATGGGTAAATACACGAAAGGTCTGCCCGGATTTTAATCCTTTCGTTAGGAGTAAGAACGAATGCATTATCCAGAACCAATTGCAAAATTGATCGACAGTTACATGAAATTACCGGGAATCGGTCAAAAAACCGCGACACGATTAGCTTTTTATACGATTGATATGAAAGATGAAGTCGTCAATGAATTCGCTAAGTCATTATTAAGTGTCAAACGGGATCTGCATTTTTGCAGTATCTGCGGAAACATCACAGAAGAAGATCCCTGTGAAATCTGCAAGGATACCACCCGCGACCGTAGCACGATCTTAGTTGTTGAAGAACCAAAAGACGTGATGGCGATGGAAAAAATGCGGGAATACCATGGGCTTTATCATGTGTTGCATGGCGTCTTGTCCCCAATGGAAGGGACTGGTCCAGACGATATTAATATTGCGTCTTTGATCCAGCGGCTGCATGACGATACGGTGAAGGAAGTAATCATTGCTACCAACGCCACAACCGAAGGAGAAGCAACGGCGATGTATCTATCGCGGTTGATTAAACCTGCGGGTATCAAAGTGACACGCTTGGCTCATGGATTGTCTGTCGGTAGTGATATCGAATATGCAGATGAAATCACTTTGCTTAAAGCGGTTGAAGGACGCAGAGAAATTTAGAAAATCAGTAATTTTCCAGGGGAAACTGGATAGTATGGAGGAAAAAAGTGAACGGATTGTTTATCACGATTGAAGGACCAGACGGCGCGGGAAAAACCAGCGTATTGAACGAATTATATCCTCGGTTGCAATTATTGGCGAAAAGACCAATCGTTAAAACGAGAGAACCGGGTGGTGTACGCATTTCAGAAAAGATCCGCAAAATTATTTTAGATCCTGCAAATGAAGAGATGGATGAACGGACAGAAGCACTGTTGTATGCTGCTGCTCGCCGTCAACATTTAGTGGAGGTTATTATCCCCGCATTAAATGAAGGAAAGATCGTCATTTGTGACCGTTTTGTTGATAGTTCATTGGCGTATCAAGGAGCTGGACGTCGAATTGGAATTCCTGAGATTGAAAAAATCAATAATTTTGCAATTGAAGGCACAAAACCGGATTTTACGTTATACTTAGATGTAGACTCAGATACCGGACTGCAACGGATTGCCCGCACACGTTATGAAAAAGCAGATCGCTTAGAAACCGAAAGCTTGGAATTTCACCAACGTGTTCGTCATGCCTATTTGAAATTGGCGGAGGAAGATCCTGTTCGTATCCATAAAGTTGATGCCCGTATGAGCCTGCAGGAAGTTGTTGATGCAAGTTTTATGGCAATTACTGAGACCTACCCCGAATATTTCTAATTATAGGAGGACAAAATGATGAAACTAATTATGGCTATCGTACAAGACAAGGACAGCAACCGTTTAGCAAATGAATTTATCGACGCGAATATTCGTGCGACAAAGCTTTCTTCCACCGGTGGATTTTTAAAAGCCGGCAACAGTACATTTATTATCGGGATCGATGACGATCGTGTCGAAGAAGCACTTGAATTGATCAAGAAAACCTGTCAGTCACGGAAACAATATGTTTCTACACCGATGTCCTTAGATATTTCATTGGATGGACAAGTTCCTTATCCCGTGGAAGTGGAAGTCGGCGGAGCGACGGTATTTGTTTTACCAGTCGAAGGGTTTCATCAATATTAATAGGAGAAAATGATGGAAGAACGCATTTTTTTAGCTGAATATCAGCCGCTTGTTTTCTCGCAATTAAAGAAAAGTGTGAAGCATGGGCGTCTGGCCCATGCTTATCTTTTTGAAGGCGATCAGGGAACCGGCAAAGGAACCATGAGTCAATGGCTGGCTAAACGTTTATTTTGTACTGATTTACAAGGAGAAGAGCCTTGTAATCAGTGTAACAACTGCCAACGGATCACAAATGGGGAACATCCCGATGTTCAAGTAATCCAACCAGATGGACAAACGATTAAAGTGGACCAGATTCGTCAATTGCAGACGGAATTTTCAAAAAGCGGCTTTGAAAGCCGTCGTCAAATTTTTATTATCAAAGCTGCCGATAAAATGAATGCCAGCGCTGCCAATAGTTTGTTGAAATTTTTAGAAGAGCCGCCGGGCAGCTTTTTAGCAATTTTAGAAACCGATGCGTTGGGCAGAATTTTGCCCACGATCCAATCTCGCTGTCAAGTGATCCATTTTCTGCCTTTGGCTCCGGATCATTTGATTGAAAAACTGCAAGAAGAAGGAATCGGCAAAGAATCCGCACAACTTCTGGCTAGTTTGACGAATGGTTATCAAAAAGCAGTTGAAATCTACCATGATGAATGGTTTAATGGTGCTAAGGATGCCGTTGGACAATGGTTTTCTTATTTAGAAAAACGTGATCCACAAGCATTTATTTATGTCCAAAAGCGTATTTTACCCTTAGCAAAAGAAAAAGAGCAACAGACGATGATTTTGCAAATGTTGTTATTTTATTTTCGCCGGATGCGGGATCGTGAAACGCAAATGACCGTCAGTATTAATAGGATGCTGGAGCTGCTTTTACAGGCAGAACAGAAACTGACAGCCAACGTTTCCTTCCAAAATGTTGCGGAACAGCTTGCTTTGCGGATCATTTATCAAGAGTTCCAGAAGAAAGGAGGATGAAAATGGTAGAAGTGGTAGGCGTCCGTTATCGAGAAGCGGGTCATATCTATTATTTTTCTCCTGGAAAATCTGATTACACATATAATGAAAAAGTTTTAGTGGAATCTCAACAAGCCAAACAACTGGCAACGATTGCGGTTCCTAAAAAAGAAATGAACACTGCTGATTTGCCGGATGAATTAAAACCGATTTTGGCAAAAGCAACCACCAAAGATATTGAAAAAGCCGAACACAATCGTGAGGATGCCCAAAGAGCGCTGCAAATCGGCAAACGAAAAATTCGCGACCATCATCTGGAAATGAAATTGGTGCAAGTTGAATATACTTTTGACCGCAGTAAAATGATTTTTTATTTTACAGCAGATGGACGGGTGGATTTTCGGGAATTGGTCAAGGACTTGGCCAGCGAGTTTCGCACCCGAATCGAGCTGCGACAAATCGGTGTGAGGGATGAAGCCAAAGTTTTAGGGGGCATCGGTCCTTGTGGGCGGCCGTTATGTTGTTCAACTTTTTTAGGCGACTTTATTCCAGTCTCAATCAAAATGGCAAAAGATCAAGGACTTTCCTTAAACCCCACGAAAATTTCCGGTCTTTGCGGGCGGTTGATGTGCTGTTTGAAATATGAAAACGAATCTTATGAAGCAGCGAAAAAAGAAATGCCGGATTACGGCAAAGAAATCGTGACTCCAGATGGCAAAGGGAAGGTCGTAGGACTCAATCTTTTAAATCGTGTGGTCAAAGTACGGTTGATTGGTCGGGAAACGCCTGTGGAATATGACTACGAAGAATTAGAACTTGTTAAAGCAGGTGATTCACGATGACTATGGATAAGCGATCCTTGTATGATGGGCTGAACAAGCTTGAACTGGAATTGGAAAATTCTTTGCAGCAGTTAGGAGAAATGAAGCTGGCGCTGCAAGAAATTGTTGAAAAAAATACGACCCTTGAGTTGGAGAATCAAAAACTGCGGGATCATGTTCGCGAGCTGAATCAAGTGGCCGAAGCACCAGCAGAAAAAATCAAACAAGAGTTGTCGAAATCCCGCATGAATTTAGAAAAAATCTATGAAGAAGGCTTTCATGTTTGTTATGATCTTTACGGTTCTCGTCGGGAGCATGATGAACCCTGTGCCTTTTGTTTGGAAGTTATCTATCGAGAAAGCGGAAAATAAAAAGAGTGGAGGATTGATGTCTGAGGACGATCAATCCTTTTTTCAGAGAGGAGTTGTTTATGAAAAAACAGCGGAGTTTTAAAGATCAAGGATCAGGAATACTGTATTTGATTCCTACGCCAATCGGTAACTTGGAGGATATGACCTTTCGCAGTGTTCGTCTGCTAAAAGAAGTTGACTGGATTGCCAGTGAAGATACACGCAATACGCAAAAATTGCTCAATCATTTTGCCATCGAAACCCCTCAGAAAAGTTTACACGAGCATAACTATAAAGAACGTATCCCACAATTACTACAATTATTAACACAGGGTGCCTCCATCGCACAGGTGAGTGATGCCGGGATGCCTTCTATCAGTGATCCGGGGCATGAGTTGGTGGTTGCCTGTGTTGAAGCTGAGATTCCCGTGGTTTCTTTACCGGGACCGACGGCGGGATTGACGGCACTGATTGCATCGGGATTATCTCCACAACCTAATTTATTTTATGGGTTTTTACCCCGCAAGAAAAAAGAACAAGTAGAAGCGTTGGAAAAATTAAAGCAACAAACCAGTACCTTGATTTTTTATGAGTCACCTTACCGAATTGCAGCAACTATTCAGCAAATAGCAGCCGTTTTTGGCAAAAATCGGCAAGCGGTGATTTGTCGGGAGCTGACAAAAATTCATGAAGAATATTTGCGAGGAAGCCTGGAGGAACTGTCTGCTTACTTAGGAGAAAATGAACTTAAAGGGGAATGCTGCTTGTTGGTCGCCGGTCATGATGGACAATCTGAAGTGACGATTACAGAAACCCGTTCCTTAAAAGAACAGGTCGAAAATTTAGTAGCAGAAGGTGCTAAACCCAATGCGGCAATCAAAGAGGTCGCACAACGAAATCAAGTCAAAAAGCAAGTGGTGTACAAAGAATACCATGAACTTGAAGAGTAACGAGAAGAAGGCGGAAGTCTTCTTTTTTTTGAATAAACGTTTCTTTTTATTAAAAATCAAAAGCAAAAATTGTATGGGAACGTTCGTTTGGGTATAATAGAGAGGAAGTGGGGTGGGAAAATGGCTGAATTACGCTTTCCGTTAAAAAATGATACGTCGCGAAAAATTATTCATATCGATATGGATGCTTTTTTTGCATCTGTTGAGGAACGAGATAACCCCGAATTAGCCAAACACCCATTAGTTATTGCGCGTCATCCTAGTGATACCGGTGGTCGCGGTGTCGTTACAACTGCTAATTATTTGGCACGGCAGTATGGTATTCATTCTGCAATGAGCGCACAAAAAGCCTATGAATTGTGTCCACAGGCAGTTTTTGTACCGGGAAACCATGAGAAATATGGAGAGATTTCCCGACAAATTCGCGGAATTTTTCAACGCTATACTGATGTAATCGAACCGATGTCGATTGATGAAGCGTATCTGGACGTGACAGAAAATAAAATCAATAGTCGTTCTGCGATCAAAATCGCTCGCATGATCCAACGAGATATTTGGCAGGAAACTCAGTTAACCTGTTCAGCAGGTGTCAGCTACAATAAATTTCTAGCGAAACTTGCGTCGGATTTTAAAAAACCTCGGGGCTTGACTGCTGTCATGCCAGAAGATGCCCTTGAATTTTTACAAGCATTACCCATCGAGAAATTTCACGGTGTCGGAAAAAAGACAGTGCCTAAAATGCACGAATTGAATATTTTTACCGGAGCGGATCTTTATGAACGCAGTGAAATGGACTTGATTCAGCATTTTGGTAAAATGGGGTATTCCCTGTATCGAAAGGTTCGTGGGGTTCATGAGTCTACTGTCAATGTCACCCGTGAACGAAAATCTGTAGGAAAAGAGCACACATATGGCAATCCGTTGACCACTGAAGAAGCTGTCTTGACACAATTGCGACAGTTAGCAGAGAAGGTGGAGTTTTCTCTTAAACGGGTTCAAAAACATGGAAAGACAGTTGTTTTAAAAGTCCGCTATGCGGATTACACCACGATTACAAAACGTGTAACGCTGCCAACTTACGTTAATAAAAAAGAAGCCATTTTTTCACAAGCAAGTTTGATTTGGGAAGAAATTCTTGGATTGGAAAAAGGAATTCGTCTCTTAGGAATCACCGTCACCAATCTTGATCCTTTAACCTATGAAAATATCCGATTGCCTCTCTGGGGAGAAAAAGAATAAAGTATCGCCAAACAATGGATCATAAATCCATGTTTGACGATACTTTTTTGTTAGATCAACTTGCGACGCTTGACCTGCTCGTAGCTTTTTTCAGCGTCGGTACATTTATCCCAGATGATGGCTTTTCCGGCAGCTAACGATTTTTGCACGTCAATAATCCGTTGATTACTGCTACCGCGAAATTGAAGATTCAAATCCCGTTTGGCCAGTTCAAAACGGCCGTCTACCAAGATATCGATGGCTCCTAGCAATTCCAACTTGTCGTCGGTCTCTGCCAGCAGTTCTTCAAAGGTATAGCCTGACCAGCTCCAAATATCTTTTGTTGAACCAAATTCTTTCCGCACCCGTTTGACTACTTGTAAACAGACAGCAGTATTTAAAAAGGGTTCTCCCCCTAACAAGGTCAATCCCTGTACGTAATCATGCCCTAGATCGGTAATGATCCGCTCTTCCAATTCTTGGGAGAAAGGGACGCCGTAACGGAAATTTTGCACGGCTTTGTTAAAACAGCCTTCACAGGCAAACAAACAGCCGCTGACGTACAAACTGTTGCGAACACCTTCTCCGTCAACAAAATTAAAGGCCTTATAGTCTGCCACATAATTTTGACTATAATCGGCTGCTTGCCACTCTTTAGGTTTCGGATTATTCATGAAAAACTTCCTTTTTTTGCTTGATTGATTATTTCATGTGTTTGACCCGTGAGGAAATTTCTTTGTGACGACCATGAACCATAGGACGGGCTTGGGGGTTTCCTAGATAGCCACAAGTACGTTTGACCACATCACAGGTTTTGGGATCATGGTTGCCGCATTGTGGGCATTCAAAGCCTCGTTCAGTTGGTGTAAAATCTCCTTCGAAGCCGCATTCGTAACAATGATCGATTGGCGTATTTGTTCCAAGATAGCCGATGCGATCGTAGGAATAATCCCAAACTGCTTCCAATGCTTTCGGATTTTGTTGCAGGACAGGATATTCACAATAATGAATAAAGCCGCCGGAACAATATTTCGTGTAATCTTTTTCGAAATCAAGTTTTTCAAAGGGAGTTGGATTTTTACGGACATCATAATGAAAACTATTTGTGTAATATTCTTTGTCGGTAATATTTTCAACCAATCCAAATTTTTCTGTATCCAAACGGCAAAAACGATCCGTTAGGCTTTCACTTGGGGTGGAATATACGCTGAAGTGATAGCCATATTCATTTCCCCAGTTATCTGCATGGGCTTTTAATTCTTTAAGAATTGAAAGAGTGAATTCTTTTGCTTCAGGATTATTTTCCCATTCGCCGCCAAAGAAGGCAGAAGCCACTTCATAAAGACCGATATAGCCCAAAGAAACCGTGGCACGTTTATTTTTGAATAATTCGTTGACGGAATCTTTTCGACCTAAACGTTTGCCAAAAGCACCATACATATATAGGATGGGAGCGTTCGCCGGGGCTGCTTCTTTACAGCGCTCCACACGATAAACCAAGGCATCTTTTACGATACCTAAACGTTCTTCCAGAATTTGCCAGAATTTGTCTTGATCGCCTTGGGCTTCCATTGCAATTCGCGGCAGGTTCAAAGTGACAACGCCTAAATTCATTCGCCCTACATTAATTTCTTCGCCGTTTTCATCTTTCCAGCCCTGCAAGAAAGAACGACACCCCATTGGTACTTTAAAGCTGCCGGTCAGTTCGATCAGCTTTTCGTAATTCAAAATATCCGG
The DNA here is from genome assembly GCF_009933265.1 of Enterococcus sp. JM9B. Taxonomy (NCBI): domain Bacteria; kingdom Bacillati; phylum Bacillota; class Bacilli; order Lactobacillales; family Enterococcaceae; genus Enterococcus; species Enterococcus sp. JM9B. The sequence continues at coordinate 73,153 of NZ_MAEK01000031.1, forward strand.
ATACATCCGTTTGGTGGCACATTCCAAAGCTAGTTGCTTGATATCGTAATTTGGATCGTTTGGATTAGCATTGACGCCCCGCTTCATTGAAAAAATCAATTTTGGAAAGATGGCAGTCCGTTTTTCGCTGCCTAATCCATTAATCCGGTTTTGCAGAATTGCTTTTTGAATTTCTCGTTCAAACCAAGAAGTTCCTAACCCAAAACCTAGGGAGGTAAAGGGTGTTTGTCCGTTAGAGGTAAACAGGGTATTGATTTCATACTCTAAACTTTGCATGGCATCAAAAATATCTTTGCGAGTCTTTGTTTTGGCAAATTCTTCTTGACGAGAGGTGTCTTCAATCCAGTCTTTGGCATCTTGCAAATGCTTTTGATAATTTAATTCAGCAAAAGGAGCCAACAATTCATCGGTACGGTCACAGGAACAGCCGCCGTATTGACTGGAAGCAACATTTGCGATGATTTGAGAAATCTGTGCAGTTGCCGTTTGAATAGATTTTGGTGATTCCACCTCGGCGTTACCGATTTTAAACCCATTGTTCAGCATGCCTTTAAAATCGATTAAACAGCAATTGGTCATTGGGGTATAAGGATGGTAATCCAGATCATGGTAATGGATGTCCCCTTTTTGGTGTGCATTTGCCACATGAGGAGGAAGCATCTTTAACCCGATGGATTTCCCGACGATCCCGGCAGTCAGGTCTCGTTGTGTATTGAAGACATCGCTGTCCTTATTGGCGTTTTCATTGACTACTGACTGATCTTTGTTGATTAGCTTACCGATAGTAAAATTAATATCTGTCGCTTTACTGCGGGAAAAATCGCGGCGAGTTCGATAATTGATGTAGTGTTCCGCCAAAGCATATTCGTTCTTTTCTAAAAGTGTGTGTTCAACGATATTTTGGATTTCATAGATTTTAACATTGTTTGTGAAACGTTCGGCAATTTCTTGGTCCACGCGTTCAACGATTTCTAAAATTCGTTCATGATCTAACGGAGATAGTTCGCCGCTGACCTGTGTTTTGGCTTTTACCAGTGCATCATAAATTTTTTGGTCATCAAAATCAACGAGGCGGCCGTCGCGCTTTACGATTTTCATACTGCTTAATTGCGGATGACGTTGTGTCGTCTCCACGGTTTTGCTGATTTTCATCATTGGGCTCCACTCCTTTAAAACGATTGTTCACTAATTATCATAATGGAATTGAACAAATCCTGCAACTAGATATAGTGGGTAAAAATGTTTCATAAGAAAAACCAACACAATATATAGTGTATAATTTTCGTTGAAAAAGTATGAAAGCTGATGAACATAGGCTTTTAGGATTTATAAATTTACGGTAAAATGAATAAAAAATTTTCTATCAAATTTCGTAACCTAAAGTCGTGAAACTACTAGAAATTATGCTACCATGAATTATGAAGGGAGTGACGCGGATGAAAACGATTATTGATGTCAAACATTTAAGCAAGACCTATGGGAATCGTTTTAATCAGACGAAAGTGCTGGATAATTTGTCCTTTACAGTGGATAAAGGGGAATTCGTGGGGATTATGGGTCCTAGCGGTGCGGGAAAAACCACGCTAATGAATATTTTGTCTTCGATTGCACTGCCGACATTTGGAACGGTTCATATCGCGGGGCAAGATGTAACAAAAATGAGTGAAACAGAATTAAGTGATTTCCGCCGAAAAAAAATCGGTTTTATTTTTCAGGAATTTAATTTATTAGAAACATTAAATGTGCGGGACAATATTCTCCTGCCTTTAGCCATTGATCGTTTGCCACTGACTGAAATGGAGCAGCGGGTGGCGCATGTGACGGAATTATTGGGGATTCAAATGCTTTTGAAACGATACCCTGAAGAATTGTCTGTGGGGCAGAGGCAACGGGTAGCGGCGGCGCGAGCCTTGGCAACCCATCCAGAAGTAATTTTTGCCGATGAGCCGACGGGTGCCTTGGATTCAAAATCTGCAGGTGAATTATTAAACTATTTAAGTGAGATCAATTTAAAAGAAGATGCAACTATTTTGATGGTGACTCATGATCCGTACACTGCCAGTTATTGCAATCGTATTTTATTCATCAAAGACGGTGTATTTTTTGCGGAAGTCGTGCGCCGTGGTTCTCGAAAGGAATTTTTTGACAAAGTAATCGATATGCAGGCAACTATTGGTGGAGGAGGGCGGCGACATGCTTTATAAATTGGCGTGGCGCAGTTTTTTGAAACAATTCCGCAATTATGCGGTTCCGTTTCTTTGCATGACAATGGCTGTCATGAGTTTTTACTCTTTTTCGGCAATCACCTATGATTCAGCCCTGATCAAACGAACCAGTCAAGACGTTCAAATTGAAGGCATACTGAATCTTGGAAATTTTTTAGTGCTACTGATTGTATTAGTCTTTATGCTAAGTGCCAATCGCTTTTTTATCGTGAAACGACGAAAAGAAATCGCCTTGTATCAACTTTTTGGGTTGAAACGGTTGCGAATCGTCGGGCAATTTCTATTGGAAACGTTTGTACTGAATAGTGTTTCCTTTGTTATCGGTATTCTTTTAGGTGTGATTTTGTCAAAGTTTTTCTCAATGATTTTAATCAAAGCCATGGCTTTAGAAATCGACAGTGAGTTTTTTATCTCTTTTCCGTCGATTCTTTTCACAGCAAATGTGTTCCTATTTGTTTATCTTGTACTGGCGTTGCAAAATATTTGGATTTTATCAAAAAAACAATTGGCAGAACTTTTTTCAAAGGGGATGGCTTTTCCTTCCTCCCAAACAAAGGTTTCCTTCTGGTCGATTCTTTTTGGCAGTATGGGGCTGATTTTTATCGGCAGCGGTTATTTTCTTGCCTTTTTTATTCATGACCTTTTATTTGATTATATTGGTAAAACCCATGATTTGTGGATCGTTTTTTGGCTGCCTTTACTGATTCTTACGCTATGCGTCGTGGGAACGTATTTATTTTATCGTTTTACAATCAAAAGCCTGATTCATCTGTTGCGAAAACGAAAAAAAAGCTACCAAGGATTGACCTTGTTCATGCTGAATAACAGTCGGGTTCACGTGCTTCGTAGTTGGCGAAGCCTTTCGTTAACGACGATTGTTGCTGCGATTGCTATTGCGATCATTGGTGCCACGATTTCATTAATTGCATTAAATTCTCAAGTGGTTCGAAACAGCAATCCGACAGATTTTCAGGTTCGACAAGAAAGTTTGCCAACCTTGCAACAGGTGATTCAGGGAAATAACGGAAAAATCACGAACGAGACGTTGTTACAGTATAAGGCTACCGGCAGTTATTTGAGCTTGAAGGTCTTGAACACCCAACAAACCCAGCAGCAACAGCTCATTAATTTACTGACGATTGATAATTATAATGAATTTCGAAACGTTCAGTCTAGCTTGCCAAAAATTCAGTTGAAAACCGCCAATGCTGCGGTCCTCTTTGATTACTCCTACAATAGTTTTCGAGGAATTACTAGTGTGGAGCGGCAGATTTATCTAGAAGATCAAGTGACTTTGGATTTACAGAAAATGTATCCCGATTATTTAGGTGAGAGCTTTTTAAGGTATAGCGGGTCGGTTTTAGTCGTCAGCCAGCAGGTGTTTGACACTGTTGAAGGGATTGATTACACGGTGGCAATGGTGGATGTTGCGGATGTTGCTGATCAGGAAAAATTAAATCAGCAGCTCAACACAGTGTTGCCTCTGACTTGGTCGGATGAAATTTATTTTGATTACGACCGGCAGGGAACTTCTTTTACTGGCAGTATCCAGAAAAAAGAAATCAGTGGAGCCGCCGGAGATTTTTCCGGTAGCAATGTTCGAATGAACCAAACCAGTCGTTTTCCGGCCATCCGACGTGCTCGTCGTCAGGCGGGAATCTCTATTTATGTTGCTTTATTTATTGGGGTAATTGTGATGATTACGACCGCAAGTATTTTGATGCTGCGACAGTTTTCAGAAGCCGAGAACGAAAAAAATGCCTACCAACTTTTGAAAAAGCTAGGTGTGTCACAAAAAGAGATTCGCCATTTGATTTACCAGCAAAATGCTTGGATTTTCGTGCCGCCGATTTTATTAGGAACCGGCCATGCAATGTTTGCTATTTATGTATTGAATCAATTTATTACTAGTGACAATTATTGGCTTGCCTATCTGTTTTGTGGCATTATGGCTGGTGCTTATTTGATTTTCTATATAATCACAGCCCAAATTTACTCACGAATTATCGAAAGCTGAACAATGGAGGTCTAAGTATCGCAGGTTTTTAGTGAGAGAGTACCATTAGTAGGGAATGTGGGTACAAAAAAGAAAGAAGAATGGTATAATTTATCAGTAGAAATATTTTATGAGGAGAGACAGAAATGTTAGATGGAAAAGAAGAACAATTATTGATCGATCTTACTTCTGCTCGGGGAGTTCCGGGAAATGAAGAAGAAGTAAGAGAGGTATTTAAAGCGTACGCCAAACCGTTTGCTGAAGATATTTTTTTTGATGGCCTAGGCAGTGTTGTTGCAAAACACACAGGAGAAGGTGGCGGTCCGAAAATCTTTATTTCTGGTCATATGGATGAAGTAGGATTTATGGTGACCAAAATCACAGAAAAAGGGTTCATCGAATTTCAAACCCTTGGCGGCTGGTGGGGACAAGTTATGTTGGCACAACAAGTCGAAATCAAAACCCAAGCTGGTAAGATCATCCATGGTGTGATTGGTTCAAAACCGCCTCACGTTTTAAGTCCTGAGGCACGAAAACAACCTTACGATGTGAAGGAAATGTTTATCGATATTGGCGCATCAAGTGACAAAGAAGCAAAAGGATGGGGCATTCGTCCCGGAGATATGATTACCCCTTATATTCACTATCAACGCTTGAATGATGGAAAATTTTTATTGGCAAAGGCATGGGATAATCGGATTGGGACCGCCGTTTCACTGCGAGTATTAGAAATTCTGTCAAAAGAAAATCATCCTAATTGTTTATTTGCCGGTAGTGATGTGATGGAAGAAGTTGGCTTGCGAGGAGCCAGAACCAGCACCCACTTAGTCAATCCAGATATCGCAATTGCTCTTGATACCGGAACTGCAGGAGATACGCCGGGAATGACACCGAAGGAAGCAGATTCTGAGTTGGGCAAAGGACCGCAAATTTTGATTTTTGACGCTTCTATGATTCCTCACAAAAAATTATTGAATTTTGTCATCAATGTGGCGGAAGAATTAGAGATTCCCTTCCAATATACAGTAATTACCGGTGGTGGAACCGATGCCGGTCAAATGCACTTGACTCGTGATGGTGTTCCTTCTTTGGCAATCACGGTGCCTGTTCGCTATCTGCACTCTCACACATCAGTCATCCATGAAGATGATTATTTGAATACGGTAAAATTAGTAACAGAAGTAATTCGTCGTTTGGACGATCAAACAGTAAATGAATTGAGAAGTTATTAAAAAATTAGGAGGCTTTCCATGCAAAAAACAAATCCAGAATTAAGAAAACAGGCAAGAGAAAGATTGGCCGGTCAATGGGGGATGAATGTCTTAATCGTTTTTCTATCGATTTTTGCTAGCGGAATCGTCCAAAATATTTTTAGCGGCATCACGAACTTTAAAGCAGAAAGTACACAGGCAACTGTTCTTGACTTTTTGGTCAGCAATCTTGTGTTGTTTGCCTTTACTTATGCGACTTATTTTGTAGCATTGTACGTTGTTCGTGGTGGGAAGGCAGAAGCGGGACAGATTTTTGTCATCTTTAACAAAAAATATTATGTGCCGATGATGATCATTAATTTTCTAAATAGTGTGGCGGGTTATCTGGTGGGCTTAATCGTATTTTTACCTTTATTGGTAATGTTCGGTGCCAGTGTCTATGCTGCGTTAGTGGTTAGTAACGGGACAAATACTGATGCAATTTTTCAACACATTTTTGGCGATAATTTACTGTTAGTCTTACTTTTCTTTTTGTTGGTTCTTGTCTTGTTGGTGGCATCAAGCATCGTTACCGGTGTCTTTCAGTTTGCTGCTTGGGCAAAAATGGACTTTCCGGATTTGAAAGTTGGGGCCAGCTTGAGCTACGGTTGGAAATTATTAAAAGGGCGAATCGGACAATACATTTTGCTGCAACTGTCCTTTATCGGCTGGTATATTTTGGGAATGTTGGCTTTTGTTATCGGTACGTTATGGGCGGTGACTTACGCCAATGTCAGCATCGCCGCTTTTTACGACGATTCTCGCAAACAGATCGGTGATCCAATCTAAACGGTTGAAGTGTTTCCTTTTTGAGGAGACACTTTTTTTGTGCTAGCATAGAGAAAAAAGGAGCGTGTATAAAATGAAATTAACGGTTTTAGGCTGCTTAGGTGCCTATCCTTACCAAGGAAAGGGCACAACCGGATATTTACTGGAATCAGGTGATTTTCATTTGTTGCTGGATGCAGGGAGCGGGACCTTACTTGAATTAGAAAAAATTCTAGATCCTCTGGCACTGGATGCAGTGATTTTATCCCACTATCATTATGACCATATTGCTGATCTGGGTGTATTGCAATATTATTGGCAGTTGTACCCGACGTTGGAACCCAAACCACTTTTACCCATCTATGGCCATACGTTGGATGAGTTTCATTACAACGAATTGACGTTGCCGGGAGTGACAGAGGGTCGTCCCTATTTTGAGACGAAACAGTTGGAATTGGGACCGTTTTCTGTTACATTTATGAAGACGATACATCCAGTCACTTGCTATGCAATGCGTTTTGTTGAAACTAGTACAGGGAAAGTTTTTGTATTCACTGGTGACTCAGGTTATTTGGAAACTTTTCAGGAATTTGCAAAGGATGCGGACCTGTTTTTGGCAGATACGTATTTGTTTGCCGGAAATGAAAAACACAAAGCCCATTTCACTTCCAAAGAATCTGGAGAAATCGCCAAACAGGCACGTGTAAAAAAACTGGTGTTGACCCATTTGCCACAACAAGGAGAGTTGAAACAGTTAAAAGCGCAGGCAGAAGAAGCTGCGGATTTTCAAGTATCGGTGGAGCTGGCAGAAGTGGGAAAAACATTCGACATTTAGGAGGACGAGAGTGTGATTTTTGTACCAAATGAAAACAATGACCCTAGAATCAATCTTGCAATCGAAGTTTTTTTGCTTCAAGAAATGAAAGTCGATGAACCAATTCTGCTTTTTTATATCAATGAACCATCGATTATCATCGGACGGAATCAAAATACCATTGAAGAAATCAATAAAGAGTATGTCGACGAACAAGGAATCCATGTTATCCGTCGCTTCAGTGGTGGTGGTGCCGTTTATCATGATTTTGGGAATTTGAATTTTAGTTTTATTATGCCAGATGATGGCAATTCCTTCCGAGACTTTGAAAAATTGACGAAACCGATTATTCAAGCCTTACATGAAATGGGGGTTGAAGGAGCAGAATTAAAAGGGCGTAACGATTTAGTCATTGATGACATGAAGTTTTCCGGTAATGCAATGTATGCAACCAACGGACGGATGTTTGCCCACGGGACGATTATGTTTGATAGTGACATCAATGAGGTAGTCAAAGCCTTGAAGGTACGTAAAGATAAGATTGAATCAAAAGGAATCAAATCAATCCGTTCTCGAGTAACGAATATCAAACCGTTTTTACCAAAAGAAAATCAAGGAATGACAACCGAAGAATTTCGTCAAGAGATTCTGCTGAAAATTTTTGGTGTTTCTTCAACGGATGAAATAAAAACCTATGAACTGACTGAGGAAGATTGGAAAAAGGTTAATGAAATTTCTGATCAATACTATCGCAACTGGGATTGGAACTACGGCAAGTCTCCAGAGTTTGAAATTGAACGCCGGAAACGATTCCCAATCGGGTCCATTGATATCCGTCTTAATGTGGAAAATGGCAAAATTTCTGAAGCAAAAATTTTCGGTGACTTCTTTGGGTTAGGTGATATCAAAGATGTTGAAGATGCACTGCTGGGTGTCAAATATGAAAAGGATGCGTTGACGACGGCTGTTGGGTCGATTGATGTGAAAAAATATTTTGGCAATATTGAGCCGACTGACCTGTTGGAATTGATTTATTGATAGTAAAAAGCGACCTTGACTGCTGTTGCAGTTTCAGGTCACTTTTTTTATTAATACGCACGAGCAATCCAAACAGTATGTTTAGCAGGTTTGCCGCTGACGATATCGACAGTTTTTTCCATTGGTGGTGCAAAAGGAATGTTTCGTGTAGTAAAACCAGTTTCTTCTTTGATTTTTGCTTCTGTTTCTTCGGTACCGTCCCAACCAATCAGAACAAATCCAGGAACTTGATCTGCTTCCTTGCATCGTTCGATATGGGCTTTTAGATCTTCCAAGGTATCGATGTCGAAATGTTCATTTTCTTTGTTGCGATCGCGGGCTGCTTCCAATAACCGTTTTGGCATGACGGTTAATTGTTCTTTGACGTACTCATTCAGATCATCAAAGGAAACCGCCGTTTTTTCTGAAAAGTCGCGAACTTTAACCATGACATGATTGTTTTCTAGATCCCGTGGACCGCATTCAATTCGCAGGCAGGCACCTTTTAATTCCCACTCGTGGAATTTATAGCCGGGTGAATTATCGGTATCATCTAGACGTACACGATAACCAGCCGCTTTAAAGGTAGCAAACAAAGCTTCTAATTTTTCCAAAATAGCGGGATTCTTTTTCCAAGGTCCTACTGGCATCAAAACGATTTGAGTTGGCGCAATCGTTGGAGGGAAAACCAACCCGTTGTCATCACCATGGGTCATAATCAAAGAGCCTAACAAACGAGTAGAGATTCCCCAAGAAGTGGTGTGAACAAAAGTGTGTTTGTTTTCTTTTGTCAGATAGGTGATGTCAAAGGCATCCGCAAATTTTGTTCCCAAATAATGGGAGGTTCCGGCTTGAACAGCCTTGCCATCTTTCATCATGGCTTCAATAGAGTAAGTATCTACTGCACCAGCAAAACGTTCAGAAGGGGTCTTTTGTCCTTTGTAGACAGGAATTGCTAAAAATTCTTCGCACAGTCGCGCATACTCATCCAAAATTTTCATTGTTCGAGTTCGAGCGTCTTCTTCATTTTCATGGGCAGTGTGTCCTTCTTGCCATAAAAATTCTGAAGTCCGTAAAAATGGGAGAGTCTTCTTTTCCCAACGAAAAACATTGGCCCATTGGTTAATTTCATAAGGCAGATCGCGGTAGGAATTGATCCAATCAGAAAAGGCAGAGCCAATCATCGTTTCCGAGGTTGGTCGCAAAGCCAAAGGTTCTTCTAAGTCCTCATTGCCGACTTTGGTCACCCAAGGGAGTTCTGGGGCGAAGCCTTCGATATGATCAGCTTCCTTCATGAAGAAGCTTTGAGGAATCAGCATTGGGAAGTATGCATTGCGAATACCTTCACTGCGTAAAAATTTATTGAATTCTTCTTGAATATGTTCCCAAAGCTCATAGCCGTCGGGACGGAAAATAATCGAACCTTTTACGGGTGAGTAGGCCATCAGTTCCGCCTTTTGGATCGTTTGTAGATACCATTCTGTAAAATCATTTTTTTGTTCGTTACTCATGTTGTTTCCTCCTTTAAAAATAAAAAAGCATTTCATCCTAATAAAAGGACGAAATGCTTGGACTTCGCGGTACCACCTTTGTTGACTGTTTTTTTACAGTCCTGCTCAAAAAAGGATAAGGGCTTTCCCCCGACTTCATCACAAGTCAATCATGCAGGTGGCAGGTTCGTAAAAAGAGCGGGTATCAAACTTACAGCCGTGGTTTGACTTTCTGTGACCATCTTACTACTACTAATCCAACTACTTTACATAGTAAAAGGCAAAGACAAAAATTGCAAGAACAATTTTTTATTTCTTTGTTGATGAAAACATAAGATAAAGATAAAGCTGTTCATCAGGCAGAAAGCAGGATATCCAAACGATCTGTTTTCTCAGTTTGTTTCTTATCCAATGTACCGGCATATTTGCGGAGAACAGATTCAATCATCCAAAGATCGAAGGTTTCTTTTTCTGGCAAATCAGTGGTGATACCTGTGTCAAAAATATTTTTGTGATAATGTGCTGTATGCTCACAGGAAATTTGTAGTACTTCCTGTTCATAGCTGATATTTAGATTGATTTGTCGTTTTTTTGGATCGTTGATGGCATAGGTTTCCCGCAAAGCATGTTCGAAAAGATGCGCAAATAACTGTGTCAGATCTTCATCTGGAATCGCCAAGGTTTCAGGAAGTGCCACTTGAAAATGAGTGGTGATACTTTTTTGATCGGCTAATTTTTGAAAACGAGCCAGTAAAAGATTCGTCAGCGAGTGCTCGGAAAAAGTTTGTAGTCCTTCAAAATCTTTTGCGTCTTCTAAAAGCTGTTGAATATATTCGGTAACAGCTTCAGTTTGTCCTTCACCACCAAGCTGTTTTAGTGCCAGCAGGTTTTTCTTGAATTCCAAACGCAAATGTTCGACTTCTTTCAAGTGCTGAATCAAGGTGGTGCGGTTTTCTTCCAGCAGGGCGGTTTTTATTTCTAAGAAATGTATCTGTCGTTTATTTTCTTCGTTGCCGCCGATAAATTCAAGGACGGTATATACAGTGATAACCAATAGAATAATCACAAAAAATAATCCTGACCAATTGATGGTGTGATTATTGGCACCAACAATGTCACTAATATATAGAAAACAGTGTGCAATCGCAATGAGAATGATCCATGGGGTACAGATGACAAAAAAACGGGTTTTATGAATGACTTCCGCAATACAGGCAAGAGAGGCAGCCAGAGTTGAAAAAACGTTCATGGCATCGATAAAGGACATTAGTTCCGGTAAATCCCGCTTTGTGAAGACAGCGATACCTAAAATCAACAGGCTGATAGAAATGTGCATGGAGACCCACATTCGATAAGGACGCTGAACGGCTTCCATCCGACTGCAATAATACGCTGTAAGAAGTAACGGAACTAAAGTTGCCAATACGTTGGCAAGGGTAGAATTGACGGATGGACTAAATAAAAGGCCACTGACAATATCCCCGGCTGCTGCTTCCATGCCGACAGTAATTGCAAAACAACCAAATAAGATCAATCGAAGATGCAATTTTTCTCCTTGCCAAAGTTTACGACCAACAAAACCAAGGACTGTGACACCGATAGAGACTGCTAAAATAAAAATTAGAATTTGTGTCAGGGAGACGGAAAACACGTAAGACATCAACGAATTTGCCTCGCCAAGAAAAACTCGCGGAGGTAATCCAGCATATTTTTGATAGGGAGTAGCAATCTCAATACGTAAGGTTTTACCCACATATTCTTTTGGCATTTGAATCTCCGTTAATAATTTTCCTGGATTTTTTCCATCTATTAAGTGAGTATCCGCGGGAGAATATTCAAAGAATTGCTCGTTGTCTAAGAATACTTTCATCCATTGATGATTTCCTTGAATTAAGATCTCCGGGTGGGCCGATTTGCGGACCATCTGTCGTTCCATCACCATTACTTCATCTGGATCAATGTTGGGCAATTTTTGTAAATGTTGGCTTTGAAAAACCGTTTCAGGATCATCTTGTGAAAAATAAGTCCATGTATCGGTAATCTCTGCCATCTGCGAATTAGAAAAAGGGGCAACAATCGATTTGATATAAAAACCAATGATCAGAAAGAAGGTAAGAAGAATCAGAAGATAAGGCAACCAATGCCAATAATTTTTTTTAATACTCTCATTATTTAACGAATTCATAAAATAATATCCTTTCGTTTTCTAATATCAGATTATTAGAAGAACATCTGTTAGTCAACCTAAATATATAAGATGTGAGCTAAAGCGGTTAAAGTTATAAAATAACAGTTAAAATGATTGAAAAAACATAACTAAAACTATATTATTAGAAATAGGAAAGAAAATGATTAGTGAGGTGGTCAAGTGAAACGAAGAGGGCGAATCGGGGTCGTCACATCTATCGGTCTGATTTTTTTAATGGCAATTTCACTGCTGGTTGTTTTACTCCCTCACTTATTAGGAATGTCTTTTACCATTGCTAAGGACCATAAAATGGCACCGACATATCCAGAAGGCAGTTTAATTTTTGTTAAGAAAGAAAAACCGGAAAATATTTTGGTAGGAGAAATCATCACTTACTATGTCAATCAAGGGGAAAACATCAAAACACGGCGGGTGGTGGCAAAGGAAGAAGAATTTGCCTTTTATACAAAAGGCGATGGCGCCGATCAGATGGAGGTGGGGCTAGTCAGTAGCCGCAATTTGATTGGACAGCCGGTTTGGCACCTGCCATATGTGGGGCACTTTGTTTCTCGACGGGTGATCCAAATAGCCATAATTATTTTCTGGATGATTGCAGGATTTTTGACGGTTACAACGCTGGGATTGATGGTGGAACAATTAGCTGCGAAACCTAAAAGGAAACAATCCAATAGTCGTTTTTAAAAATATTTTTTGAAAAAACACATTCTTATTTGACTATCTTTTTTGTACGTATACAATAAAAGAAGGACGGTAAATAAGCCGCGTCATTTATTGCGGTGAGGTTTTACCCTTCGTAAAAGAAATCTTTCTAAGATGGAAAGGATGTTAGCAGAATGGAGACATATTGTGGTCTGCTAGTCAACACCCATGTTTTTCAAGAAAAACCGATGATGCTGACGGGAGTACAGTTGAAGGTAGAGGGAAAAATCGTTAATTGTATCATTAAAGATCGTTACCTTGCTAAATACGTGCTACGGCTTCCTTTGAATAAATATATTCTTGAAGTAAGCGGAAAATGGAACAAACGCGAGCAGTTAGTAATCAAAACGATGTCTATCAAAAATATTGACGAGTACATCAAAATTATTGGCACACCTGAATAAAGTCAAAAACACGCTTACAAGGGCGTGTTTTTGTTTGGGTTTTATAAAGATAAAAAATTATTGGCATAAACTTGTGTTAAGACAAAAAAACCGCTAAGAATCACCATTCTTAACGGTTTATTAACGTCACAGGAGGGATTCGAACCCCCGACCGTCCGCTTAGAAGGCGGATGCTCTATCCGGCTGAGCTACTATGACATTTCAGCAACAAAGCTAATTATAGAAAACCGAACCGGTAAAGTCAATCCATTTTCGCTAATTCCTGTGCATTTTCCTAAGAAAGGTCTTTTCGAAAATCTCCTTAGACGTTCTATTTTTTAGGAAAGTCCGTTTGCAATCAATCAATTGTCACCTGCTCTTGTTCTTTGGTGATCAAAATGATGCCATCACCTAATGGTACAAGGCTAGAGGTCAAATCAGGATGTGTCATGACTACGTTGAGAAATTGATTCAGTTTCCGATGGATGGATCGATTTTTGCGAGGAATTTCTTCATCAGGCAATAAAATCGTTCCTCCTTGAAAAATATCATCTACCATTAAAACGCCGCCTTTTTTTAGAAGTCGTAAGCATTCTGGTAAAAATTCAATATATTTTGCTTTGGCACTATCCATAAAAATAAAATCATAAGGACCAGACAATGTGGGTAAAATTGTTGCGGCTTGTCCTTCCAACAACGTGACACTTTGTTCGAGATGTAATCTTTGATACGTCTTTTTTGCTTTTTCAATCATCACATCAAAGCGATCAATAGTTGTCACGTGACCGTCTTTGCCGATCGTTTGTGCCATTAAACTGGAAGAAAACCCGATGGCTGCACCGATTTCCAGAATGTTTTTTGGTTTTATTTGACCAAGTAAAAATTGAAGAAAGACGACTGTTTCATGGGGAATGATCGGTACGCCTTGCTGATTTGCCTCTGCTTCGATTTTTCCGAGTTCGTCTGTTAATGGTTTCTGTTTTGTTCGCATGAAGTCCACTAAGTCTTCTTTTACAATTGGACGATGCATCATTTCATTTTGCACAAGCTCCACCTCGTTGTTCATTATAGCTGAGAGTAGGGAAGCGCCGCAATCTTTTTTCTCAGCCAGATTTTTAAAAGATGTTTCTTTCAATTTATTGCAATAGCGTTCCGATTACCCGCCAATCTTCCTCAATCAAGGGTTGAAGCTTTCGATTATAGAAAACGGCAGCGGGATGAAATAATGGAACAATCGTGTAACTGTTTTTTGTCCAACTATATTTCTCCTGTCCGGCATCCAACTGTAAAATCGGATGCTGAATAATTTTCCCGTGGGCGGATGTAATCACATATTTTGGTCCCAATAATCGTTGTAAGCCGATGTTTCCGACAGTGGCAATCAATCGGGGGGCAACTTTTTTTATTTCATAATCTAAAATAGGTGCATGGGCAAGTACTTCCTTTTTGTTTGGCGTCCGATTTGGTGTAACGATTTCTTCTTCACCAGTGCGTTTATTTTTTCGCTCTTTAACAGAAAACGGACGACTGCGAACTGCACTAGTAATATATACTTCCTCTCGCGTCAATCCAACACTGTCAAAGCATTTCATTAATTCAACTCCTGCTTGGCCACTGAAGGGAATAAAATTGGTGATTTCTTTTCTTCCCGGTGCTTCACCGACAATCATCAATTTTGGCTGGAGTGGTCCTTGACCAGGAACGAATCCTTCTAGTTTAAAGCCAACCGAGCGTTGGAAAACGTCCGCTACTAAAGAATCAGGATAGTTCATTATGGATGCCTCACTTTCTGATCATCAGTATAAATTGTTTGCTGAAAAAATGAAAATAATATGGAAAACGGCAGAAATCAATTGACGCTGCTGTTTTTTTCTGATAAAGTGTTCTTGTTGTAATTGTGGACTCCACAGCTACAACCGCTCAGAACAAGTTTGTAAGTACGAGAGTCACTTGGGATGGCGAGTCTAAGTATATTATAAGGAGGTGCTGTTAAGCATGTACGCAATTATCAAAACTGGTGGAAAACAATTGAAAGTCGAAGTTGGCCAAGCAATCTACGTTGAAAAATTAGACGTTGAAGCAGGCGAAAAAGTGACTTTTGACGAAGTCGTTCTTGTTGGTGGAGAATCAACGAAGGTTGGAGCCCCAACTGTTGCCGGTGCAACTGTTGTAGGAACTGTAGAAAAACACGGCAAACAAAAGAAAGTCGTAACGTTCAAATACAAACCTAAAAAACATTCTCACCGTAAACAAGGTCATCGTCAACCTTATACTAAAGTGGTTATCGATGCAATCAACGCATAATTTTTGCGAAAAAGAAGGTTGCAACTTATGATCAAAGGGACATTCAAAAGAAATGACTCTGGTCAAATTGTTTCTTTTACATTGACTGGACATGCCGAAGCAGGACCATATGGCAGTGATATTGTCTGTGCAGGAGTTTCTGCATTAGCAATCAGCACAATCAATGGAATCAATGCTTTAGCAGGGACAGAGCCAAGTGTTGAAGCAAATGAAGACGAGGGTGGTTACCTTCGTATGTCATTGGTTTCCGGTTTGACTCAGGAACAAACCAACATTGAGCAAATCTTATTAGAAAATTTGCTGTTGGGTCTTCAATCAATTGAAAAAGAACAAAGCGAATATATCCAAATCTCTACGATTATAGAAAAATAGGAGGTGCATCTCATGTTGATGAAAATGAATTTGCAATTCTTCGCTCATAAAAAAGGTGGGGGTTCTACTTCTAACGGACGTGACTCAGAATCAAAACGTTTAGGTGCTAAACGTGCTGACGGTCAAACTGTTACTGGTGGATCAATCCTTTACCGCCAACGTGGTACAAAAATTTACCCAGGTGTAAATGTAGGTATCGGCGGTGACGATACATTGTTTGCTAAAGTTGATGGCGTTGTTCGTTTCGAACGTAAAGGCCGCGACAAAAAACAAGTATCTGTTTATCCTGTAGCGCAAGAAGCATAAGAAATCATAGTCCAACCCCTTATCAAGGGTTTGGGCTTTTTTTATACGCGAAACCCATTTATTTCCGTTTTTTCCGTCTTCCTTGCTATACTAAAGAGACTAAGGAATGCTAGGAGGAAACGCCGTGAAAAACGCCATGCTGATTGTAAATCCAAGTTCGGGTGGGGAAAAAGCAAAAGAGTTTGAAAAATTGGTTGTTGAAAAGTTATCCCAGCTTTTTACAGATGTCGTGATTTTAGCTACCGAAAAAGCTGGTGATGCCACAAATTTTGCCCGGCAGGCAGCAATTGAAAACTACGATAGTGTATTTGCAATTGGAGGAGATGGAACGGTCAATGAGGTGATTAATGGGTTGGCAGAGCAGAAATCACCGCCGAAGTTTGGTTTCTTTCCTTTAGGAACGGTGAACGATCTTGCTCGTGCTTTACACATTTCCCTCGATCCGAAGAAAGCAATCGACGAATTGAATCTTTCTCAGACGAAAAAAATTGATCTTGGGAAAATCAACGACCAGTATTTTATGAACGTTGTTGCAATCGGTTTGATTCCAGAAGCAATCAATCACGTGAGTGCAGAAGAAAAAACGAGATTTGGAAAATTGGCGTATTTTATTTCAGGGTTAAAGCAACTCTCGGGGAATCAGAGCTATCCTTTTCAGCTATGTCTTGATGATGAAAAGGAACAAATTGAAAGCAGCACGGTGATTGTCAGCCTGACAAATTCTGTTGGGGGATTTGAGCAGTTGTTTCCGGAGGCGAAAGTGGATGATGGCTTGCTGCATCTGATTTATTTGAAGGATAAAAATTGGCTGGAAACAGTCAGATCTGTTCCTGATTTGTTAAAGGGAATTGATGCGACCAATGACAATGTCGCGTATCGAACGTTTCGTGAAGGAAGAATTGCATTAGAAAATAAGTTGTCAATCAAAACAAATGTTGATGGGGATGAAGGCTGTTCTTTGCCGATTCATTTAAAGGTTTTGCCTAAACAGTTGGAAGTCTATTGTTGATAGAAGATAAAAAAGCTAGTCTTTTGTCGATTCTTTTCGTAAAATAAGAAAAAATGAAAAAAGAAGGAATCACGATGGAAAAGATTCGAGTAGCAAAACCAGCCGATGCCGCAGAGCTGCTGGCCATTTACGCTCCCTATGTAACTGAAACAGCCATAACTTTTGAATATACACTGCCAACACTTGCAGAATTTCAACAACGGATTGCAGATACGCTGATTCGTTATCCGTATTTGGTTGCAGAAGATGAAATGGGTAAAATTGTCGGTTATGCTTATGCAGGAACCTATAAATCGCGGGCGGCTTATGATTGGACAGTTGAAGTGACCGTCTATGTTTGCCAAACTATCCGTGCCAAGGGAATTGGTTCTGCCTTATACCAAGCTCTAGAAACACAATTGGAGCGGCAAGGAGTGGTACAGGCAACTGCGTGTGTGACCGGGGGTAATGAGCAGAGCATTGCTTTTCATGAAAAACGCGGGTATCAGCTGGTGGCTACTTTTCCAAAGGTTGGTTACAAGTTTGATCAATGGTACGATATTGTTTGGCTGCAGAAAACATTGAATGCACCTCAAAAACAACAAGTGTCGTTTGTTCCCTTTTCAAAATTTGAGGAATAACAGAGAATAGAAAAAATTTGTCATTTATTTTTATTGAAAACAGTATGTGTCTAAGACAGAGTATGTGAAAGCTATTTTCGAAAAGTTATGAAAAAAGTTGGCGGTTTACATTTTTTTGAAAAGTGCTAGAATAAACACGTACTCATTTTGACCTGTTAGTCAAGGGGTTTAAGACGCCGCATTCTCAGTGCGGAGGCGCCGGTTCGAATCCGGCACAGGCTATAAGTGAAAGAGAGCTGGTACATCAACGTTTGTTGGTGATTATCAGGTCTCTTTTTTTTTACGAAAAATCGGCTGTGGGGCAGAGAATGGGGCAGAGATTTTCTTTTTAAAAATTAAATTTTGCCTAAAATGAACGATAGCCCTCTCGATTAAGAGAAGGCTATCTGACGAATCAATATTTATTAGTTTAAAGTTGGTGGTGACTATTACTAAAAATTAACTATTTCTCATTTAAACGATGTACTCCCTAACCACTAGTACATCCTTGTAACCCTGTAGTTACGCCAGTTTGAATAAATTTCATAAAAATGAATTAAATTTGTCGCTTAAAAATATTTCTCGTGTTCTCTAATTATAACACATTTTAGAGATGAAACCAAAAGACCAGAATTATGCGGAATTTTCCGATAAATTGACACAAAATATTAAACGTTATGTTATTATTGAAAAATAAGAAGGATAAATGAAAAAGGGAGAAGATAATGAAAAAAAGCAAAGCGTATCGTATCGCGATTCGAGCAATACTGACAGCCTTAATCATTCTACAGACGATGATCCCCTTTTTGGGATATATTCCCCTTGGGTTAACGAATCTGACAATTATCCACATTACAGTTATTGTAGCAGCGATTGTTTTGGGAACGAAAGATGGGATGTTTGTCGGATTGATGTGGGGACTTTTCACAATGATTCGTGTTTGGACTTTTCCAACGACTCTATTTGATACGACGGTGTTTACAAATCCGATCATTGCGGTTTTACCTCGGGTGTTAGTGGGGTTGGTTGCAGGATGGAGTTTTTCCTGGCTTTACCAAAGGGGGCGGCGACTGGTTTTTTCTTCGATGGTTGCTGCCGTACTAGGCACTTTAACTAATACCCTTCTAGTTTTATTTTTCATGGGAACATTGTATACAGAATTTGCGGCAGCGATGTACCAAACGACTACCTCTCACTTGGTGATTGTTCTAGGAACAATCGCAGTAACTAATGGTGTGTCGGAAATTATTGCAGCGGTCATTCTGACCCCCGTGTTTGTCAAAGCAATCCAAGGAATACGTCATCTGCGATTTGTTGAAGAAAAATAAAAAGTTTTATCAAAATATTGAGAAAAATCAGGTCGCTGGCTGAGACCTGATTTTTTGTCTCGAAGCGAATAGTATTAGAGAATTGGGATAAATGGTATACTTAACAGGTATGATACTCTTTATTTAAGTATACATAAATAAAAGATACGTCAAAAAAGGCAAATATCTTTTGTTTTGATGAAAAAAAGCTATAATAAAAAAACGATACACTACATAATAGTCAAATTGCCTGAAAATAGTTGGAGAAAGGAGTCCCCTATGTCAAAGAGAATTGATCGCATTTATCAGTATGTTTTGCAGCAGATGGCCCGTTTTTCCGGATCGGAGGAAGGAAACTTCGGTATAACAACGCAGGAAGTGGCGGAAGTTTTGGCGATTCAACGTACCAATGCCAGCAAAGATTTAAATGAACTCGTTAGACAAAATCGGTTGAAAAAAATCGATGGTCGTCCAGTTCGGTACGCCGCATACCCAGCTATTCAACCTCCTGCAAAAAAGCATGTCGTTAGCTACAAAGAAGAGCAGATACCGCGAGAATTGGCTCAACCACAATTTGTCAGCGCTCCAATAGCCGTCCAAGATATTTTTACACGGATTGTTGGGGCAAATAACAGCATGAAAAATGCCGTAGAGCAAGCAAAGGCGGCGATTTTATATCCGCCAAAAGGATTAAATTGTCTAATCACCGGACCTACTGGGTCTGGGAAAACCTATTTTGCTCACGTCATGTTCCAATTTGCGAAAAGCAATCATGTGATTGATGAAGAAAAAGAATTGATTGTTTTTAACTGTGCGGACTACGCCAACAACCCAGAATTATTGATGAGCCACTTATTCGGTTACGTAAAGGGTGCTTTTACGGGAGCGGAACAAGAAAAAATCGGTATTATTGATCAAGCAAACGGCGGGATGCTCTTTCTTGATGAGATTCATCGATTACCACCTGAGGGACAGGAAATGATTTTTTATTTCATGGATCATGGAACCTATAGCCGATTGGGGGAAACAGGGAAAAATCATCAGGCAGATGTTCGGATCGTAGGAGCTACGACAGAAGATCCAAATTCTTCCTTGCTGGATACTTTTGTCCGTCGGATACCGATCAATATCCAGCTGCCTTCCTTTGAACAGCGGCCTGCTTCGGAAAAAGTTGATTTGGTTAAAATTATGGTAGCGCAAGAAGCTAACCGAATTCAGCGGAAAATCTCCTTGACCGAGGACGTAATCAAAGTATTGATTGGCAGCGTCAGCTACGGAAATATCGGACAATTAAAATCAAATATCCAACTGGTTTGTGCCCGTGGATTCTTAAATCATATGCAGCACGAAGAAATTACGATTACAATGACTGATTTGCCGGAAGGAATTCGCTCAGGGTTATCCTCTTTAGCCAATCGGAGGGAGAATTTAGCTGAATTATCTAAAATTTTAGAGCCTAAAATTGTTATTTCGCCTAATGAAAGTTTAGTGGAAATTCGCACGGATTCCTACGAGCTACCTTACAATCTCTACGATATTATTGGGGATAAGGCAGCTTTGCTGAAGGCGGATGGGCTGGATCAGGAAGCAATCAATCATTTTATTTCAACGGATATCAATATTCATTTGAAATCTTTTTATAAAGATCATGGCTTTTCCTTTAACGCAGAAAATAAGTTGTCGGAATTTGTGGATCAAAAAATTATTGATGCAACAAACCGAATCTATGAAGATGTTCGCCGAGAGTTGGGGTATGAGTTTCAACAAAATTTCGTTTATGCCATGAGTTTGCACATTAGCTCTTTTTTGAAAAAAATCAACGATGGAGAAGAACGGCATACGAATGACAACATTCGACAAATGGTCGCCGGATTCCCAGAAGAATTTGCTATGGCGAAAAAGATCCGTCGCTTTATCGGCAAAACGTTTCAAGTCATTATTCCTGAAAGTGAAGATTATTATTTAGCAGTTCTTTTGATTTCACTGCGGGCACATCAAACAGAAGGTAAAATCGGCGTAGTGGTCGCTGCTCATGGACACAGCACCGCCAGCAGCATGGTGCAGGTTGTTCAGCAACTGTTGGAAGTCGATCAAGTTGCTGCGGTGGATATGCCACTAGATATGTCGCCGAAAGTGGCGTTAGAAAAGATCAAAAACGCAGTGGTGCAAGTAAATGATAAAAGTGGTGTCATGCTATTGGTAGATATGGGTTCATTAGCAACGTTTAATGAAGAAATTATCCGAGAAACTGGCATCGAAGTCCGTACGGTTGATATGGTAACCACGGCTGTTGTATTGGAAACCGTACGTAAAGCTTCTGTTTTAGGCACTGACCTTGAGAGCTTATATGAATCATTGGAAAAATTTCAGGGGTATGGACGAGTACTCGTTGAACGAGACAACCATCGAGCGAAACAAGCAATTCTAGCAATTTGTGCTTCTGGTGAAGGTACTGCCCAACGAATCAAAGAAATCATTCAGCGATCGCTTTCGAAAAAACAAGAGCAGGAATTGACTGTTGTACCTCTATCTGTGGTGAATTTAAAAAGTGAATTGCCGAAAATTCAGGAGACGTATCATTTGATTGCGGCAACTGGCATCGTTGATCCGAAAATTAGTGCTCCTTTTATCCCTTTGGATCGTTTTATCGATCAGGATGTCGGTGCTTTATTGGATCGGATTTTAGTGGATAAGGAACCGACGTTTATTGAAGGCGACTTCCAGTTGAACGAGGAAAAAGCAACAGAAACTGCTATTCGCTTTATGGAAGAAAGTTTCACCTACATCAATCCACAAAAATTGTTTCAACCCATTTGGAATTTTGTTGTTGAAACGGTCAAGGACGCTGGCTTTTCCCAACAAGAATACGGTTTGGAAATCAATCTTGCGCTGCATACCGCGGGAATGATCGAGCGGATTCTAGTCCGTCAGCCGTTGACTGTCGATCAAGCAACGATTGAAAAGCTACTCCAAGATTCTTTTTATCAACGGTTGCATCTGCATGTACAATCCTTGGAACGTTTTCTGCGCTTGGAGGTACCGGAAGCGGAAGAATACTTTTTGATGGAGATTATTCATACCCATCAAGAAAAACAGCTTTTATTGGAACAAGAGTAAATAAATACACTAGAATGATACACTTTAGAACAGTGTACCTTTCTAGTGTATTTTTTAAATTTCTTATAAGTTAAGGATTTATTAAATAGTGTATCGCTTAGAAAGTTGGCACATATCTTGCATATATATAAGAGGATACAGGAGGTGAAGACAAGAATAAGTGGCATGAATTTGTCATTTAGAGACAGTGTTGGTAAGTAGGAGGTATGGTGATGGGCATCGATATACGTTTGGCGCGTATTGATGATCGCTTGATTCACGGACAAGTGGCAACAGCTTGGTCGAAACAAACGAAAGTCGATCGAATTTTAGTTATCAGTGATGAAGTAGCTAAGGATCAATTACGGAGGTTTTTATTAAGTGAAGCGGCGCCGCCGGGGATCAAATCAAATGTCATTACAGTCGATAAAATGATTGAGATTTACACGAATGATTTGTTTAATGGACAAAAGGTGATGCTGTTGTTTACAAACCCACAAGATGTTGTCCGCTTAATAAAAGGCGGTATCGTTCTTTCTTCGGTAAACATTGGTGGAATGAGCTTTTCTTCTGGCAAACGCATGATTACCAATTTTGTTTCGATGAATGATCAGGACATTCAGTCATTCAAGTATCTCGCAGCACTCGCTATCGAACTAGAGATTCGCAAAGTACCTGCTGACCGCAAAGTCTACTTGATGGAACTGTTAGAAAAGGAAAAGTTGTTGTAGTTGGAAAATAGCAATTGTCGCAAACCGCATTTATTCGATGTTATTCACGCACAAGCTATTGAAACCAAAAAAGTCAAATAGGAGGTATAAAGATGGTAGGAATTATCCTAGCAAGTCATGGACAATTCGCTGAAGGCATCTTGCAATCCGGAGCAATGATCTTTGGAGAACAAGAAAACGTAAAAGCTGTTACGCTGATGCCAAGCGAAGGACCAGATGATTTGAAGGCCAAAATGGAAGAAGCAGTCGCCTCTTTCGATAATCAAGACGAAGTATTAATCTTAGTCGACCTATGGGGCGGAACACCATTTAACCAAGCAAACAATTTGTTCGAACAACACAAAGACACTTGGGCAATTGTTGCCGGCATGAATTTGCCAATGGTTATTGAAGCGTACGCATCCCGCTTCTCAATGGAATCTGCGCAAGAAATTGCCGCACATATCCTTGAAACAGCAAAAGAAGGGGTACGAATCAAACCCGAAGAACTTGAACCAAAAACAGCTGCACCTGCAGCAACAGCGGATGCTACACAACCTAAAGGCGCGATTCCTGTGGGAACAGTCTTAGGTGATGGTAAATTAAAAATTGTTTTAGCACGGATTGATTCTCGTCTATTACATGGTCAAGTAGCCACAGCATGGACAAAATCTGTTTTACCAAGTCGTATTATCGTTGTATCTGATGCCGTAGCAAAAGATGATCTTCGCAAAAAACTGATTGAGCAAGCTGCTCCTCCAGGTGTTAAAGCGAATGTCATTCCAATTAATAAAATGATTGAAATCGCAAAAGATCCTCGTTTTGGTAACACTAAGGCATTGTTATTATTTGAAAATCCAGAAGACATGTTGCGAGCAATTGAAGGTGGCGTTGATATCAAAGAAGTAAACGTCGGCTCTATGGCTCACTCAGTCGGAAAAGTAGTTGTAAGTAAAGTATTGTCAATGGGTGACGAAGATGTTAAAGCTTTTGAAACAATGAAAGACAAAGGCATTTCATTTGATGTACGTAAAGTACCAAATGACTCTCGCGACAATATGAACGAAATTCTTAAAAAAGCAAAAGATGAATTAGCAAAAGCGAAATAAATGCATAAAAAAATTAGAAGAAAACGGAGGATTAATAATCATGGATTTGAATTTCATTCAGGTGATATTAGTCGTTATCGTGGCATTTATGGCTGGTATGGAAGGGATTTTAGATGAATTCCAATTCCACCAACCACTTGTGGCATGTACACTAATCGGGTTAGTGACCGGTAACTTAGAAGCAGGTATCATTCTTGGAGGATCACTACAAATGATCGCTCTAGGTTGGGCAAATATTGGAGCAGCCGTAGCACCAGATGCTGCATTGGCATCTGTTGCATCAGCAATTATTTTAGTTTTAGGTGGACAAGGTAAAGAAGGCGTAACATCTGCTATTGCTCTTGCAATCCCATTGGCAGTTGCTGGATTGTTCTTGACTATGATCGTTCGTACAATTGCTGTGCCAATCGTTCATATTATGGATGGTGCTGCAGAAGAAGGAAATTATCGTAAAGTAGAATTATGGCATATGATCGCTGTTGCTTTACAAGGTGTTCGTATCGCAGTTCCTGCTGCAGCTCTATTATTCATCCCAGCAGAAACCGTTCGTTCTGCATTGGAATCAATGCCAGCTTGGTTGACAGATGGTATGGCAATCGGTGGTGGTATGGTTGTTGCTGTTGGTTATGCAATGGTTATCAACATGATGGCAACCAAAGAAGTATGGCCATTCTTTGTTATCGGTTTTGTTGTAGCAGCAATCTCACAATTGACATTGATCGCATTGGGTGCATTGGCAGTCGCAATCGCTTTGATCTACCTGAACATTACTAAAATGGGCGGATCATCTAATGGCGGCGGCGGAAACACCGGCGACCCATTAGGCGACATTTTGAATGATTATTAAACTTGAAGGAGGAGAAAGAAATGGCAGAAAAAATCACATTATCTAAAAAAGATCGTTTAGCCGTTGCATGGCGTTCTACCTTCATTCAAGGATCATGGAACTATGAACGGATGCAAAATGGTGGTTGGGCATTTTCATTAATCCCAGCAATCAAAAAATTATATAAAACAAAAGAAGATCGTTCCGCAGCGTTAAAACGTCATTTGGAATTCTTTAACACGCACCCATATATCGCATCACCAATTTTAGGCGTTACTTTGGCATTGGAAGAAGAACGTGCCAATGGTGCACCTGTTGATGACGTAGCAATCCAAGGGGTTAAAGTTGGTATGATGGGACCGTTGGCAGGGGTCGGCGATCCAGTTTTCTGGTTTACTGTTCGTCCAATGCTTGGTGCATTAGGTGCATCACTAGCATTATCCGGCAATATCATGGGACCAATTATTTTCTTCGTAGCTTGGAATATTATTCGTTGGGCTTTCATGTGGTACACACAAGAATTTGGTTACAAAGCCGGTTCTAAAATCACGGATGACCTTTCAGGTGGACTTTTGCAAGACGTAACAAAAGGAGCATCCATTCTAGGGATGTTCGTGCTTGGATCGCTAGTACAACGATGGGTATCCATTAAGTTTGCCCCAACGGTTTCTGAAGTACAACTTGATAAAGGCGCTTATGTTGAATGGGATAAAATTCCAGAAGGCGGCAAAGGGTTACAACAAGCATTCCAAGAAGTTGCTTCTGGTAAAGCTTTGTCTGATGTAAAAGTAACGTCTTTACAAGATAACTTGGATCAATTGATTCCAGGTTTGGCTGCTTTATTGTTAACATTGTTGTGTATGTGGTTGCTTAAGAAAAAAGTTTCTCCAATTGTTATCATCCTCGGATTATTCGTGGTTGGTGTAGTTGGACATTTAATCGGATTGTTATAATCTGATAAATTAAATGCAAAATAGGCTGGAATATTGTTCATTCGTGAACGGTGTTCCAGCTTGTTTCTTAAAGAATAGTCTTACATAATCAGGACAAGCCTAGCATATCCAGCCAGGAAAACGTATAATAAATAAAGCGACAAGAAAGGGAGTCGAATGTATGGTTCAATCACTGAATAAAAAAGTCGATTTAACAATCAATGCCACTTCTTTTATGGGAATCAATGAATACGGTCAAATTATGATTGGTGATCAAGCTTTTGAATTTTATAATTCAAGAGATACCCGTAAATACATCCAAGTTCCGTGGGAAGAGGTCGAATTTGTCATTGCTTCGGTCATGTTCAAGGGCAAATGGATTCCTCGCTATGCCATCAAAACCAAAAAAGGTGGGACCTTCACCTTTGCTTCTAAAGAACCAAAAAAAGTATTACGGGCGATCCGAGAATACGTTGACCCAGATCATATGGTTCAATCATTGGGTGTACTGGATGTTTTAAAACGAGCGATTCAATCAAAACAAAAAAAGTAAGCAGTTGACTCAGTTTTTGAGCAGCTGCTTTTTTTCAAATTTTCTAAATTGTGGTAAGCTTGAATTGAAGTAGGAAACATTTTTAGGAGGGAAACCTATGCATTTTTTGTGGACGTTAATCGTAGGTGCAGTAATCGGCACGATTGCTGGTGCAATTACCGGAGAAAAACGAGGTTGTCTTTTTGATATCATTGCCGGACTGGTAGGTTCAATGATTGGGCAATCATTATTCAGTGAATGGGGACCGCAAGTTGCCGGAATGGCGATCATTCCATCAATTCTCGGGGCAGTGATTTTTGTGGCGGTAATTTCTTTCTTTTTCGGTCATTCAAAAAAATAAAATGAATCGTTATCGATAGAATACAAGGAGTTTCTGCGGAAACTTCTTTTTTTTGTAAAAGCGGACAATTTTTTCGCTTTTCTGAAAATTTTGTTATAATGAACAGGAAGCAAAAAAGAAAGAGGGAATCATCCTATGATGTTACGCGTAGAAAAATTGCGAGAAGCAATGAAAAAAGAACAAATTGACGGCTTTTTGGTAACGAGTCCGTACAATCTTCGTTACTTGACGAATTTCACGGGGACGACAGGTTTAGCGGTTATTACGTTAAATAAAGCTTTTTTTGTCACTGATTTTCGGTATACGGAACAAGCTGCGGCACAAGCGCAAGGCTTTGAAATCGTCAAAAATGTTGGACCGATTTTTGATGAAGTAGCAAAAATCTGTGACTCAGAAGAAATCCAAGCCTTGGCATTTGAAGAAACACAAATCAGCTTTGCAGAATATTCGGTACTAGAAGAAATTATTGCCGAAACCGATTTGATTCCTGTGGCAGGCATGATTGAAAATCTGCGGGAAATCAAAGATGACGAAGAAGTGGCAATCATTCAACAAGCTTGTCATATTGCCGATCAAGGATTTGATCATATTTTAAAAATGATTCGTCCGGGAATGACTG
Source organism: Enterococcus sp. JM9B (assembly GCF_009933265.1). Lineage (NCBI taxonomy): Bacteria > Bacillati > Bacillota > Bacilli > Lactobacillales > Enterococcaceae > Enterococcus > Enterococcus sp. JM9B. The sequence continues at coordinate 100,086 of NZ_MAEK01000031.1, forward strand.
AGATTGAAGTTGCCAATCAATTGGACTTCTTCATGCGTTCTCTTGGTGCAACCAGTGTTTCTTTCGATACTATCGTTGCTAGCGGCCTGCGTTCTGCGATGCCGCATGGCGTTGCCAGTGATAAAGTCATTGAACAAGGGGATTTGATTACATTAGATTTTGGATGCTATTATCAAGGCTACGTTTCAGATATGACACGGACCTTTGCTGTCGGTGATCCCGGAGAAAAATTAAAAGAAATCTATCAAGTCGTTTTAGAAGCTCAATTGAAAGTTATTGAAGCTGCAAAACCAGGCTTAACTGGTATTCAATTGGATGCCGTAGCTCGCGATCACATTGCTGCAGCAGGGTATGGCGAAGCCTTTGGTCACTCTACTGGACATGGCATTGGTTTGGAAATTCATGAAGGACCAAATGTCTCCTTCCGTGCGGACAAACAATTTGTCGTGGGAAATGTCATCACAGATGAACCCGGAATTTATTTGCCAGGAATTGGCGGTGTCCGAATCGAAGATGACTTATTGATTACCCCAGAGGGCAATCAAGTGCTAACTCACGCACCAAAAGAATTAATTATCCTGTAATTTTAGATTAGAAAACAGCGGCTTTCCTTTGGAGAGCTGCTGTTTTTTTCTGAAAATTTCTCTTATTATTTCAAATAATGCAGGCAGAAGAAAGGATGATATGAAATTTTCAGAAATAAAAAAAGCTTATAATAAAACCATGCTAAAAAGATAAGAGGGAAAGCAATGAAATTATTCAGTCAGTTTGCGATTGTGTTATTATTTTCTATTTTAGGTGAAGGGCTTCGTGTGGTTTTGGATCTACCGGTTCCAGGAAGTATCATTGGAATCGTGTTATTATTTTTGGCCTTTGAGTTTAAAGTGGTCGATGCAAAAAAAATTGAACCAACTTGTGAGTTTTTGTTAAATAATTTAACGATTTTATTCGTTCCCGCAGGTGTGGGCTTGATGAAATATTATGATGCCATTAAATTTACTTGGCCAATTTTATTAGGAATCGTGGCACTATGTGTGATGGCTACCTTGGTAACCGTAGGAAAAACCACTGAATTTGTTGAAAAAATGCTGGCACGGCGTCGGGGTGCGGTAGTAGAAGAAATCGTCAAGTTGGAAGAAAAATTGCAGGTCAAAGGGGGAGAAGTCAATGACCTCTGAGCTGGTGCAAAGCCCATTGTTTGGATTGGCATTGACCGTAGCAACATTTTGTTTGATGGAACGATTGTTGCGAAATGTTCGTATTCCATTTGTTAATCCGTTGATCGTAACGATTGTGTTGATTATCCTTTTTTTGAAACTTACGGGTGTCAGCTATGACGATTACAATATTGGTGCAAACTTTTTGACTATGATGATCACTCCGGCAACCGTTGCTCTGGCACTGCCCTTGTATCGTAATTTGGATAAGCTTAAGGAAAATATCCTGCCCGTTTTAGCAGCGACAGTTGTTGGAATTGTGACGAATTGTACCTTGAGTATTTTGATTGGTCATCTTTTTTCTTTGAAGGATTCGATGATTCTTTCTTTGTTGCCGAAATCAGTTACGACAGCTATTTCTTTGGATATTTCAAAACAAATGGGCGGTTTATCGGCGGTCACGTTAGCTATCGTCGTTTCCACGGGGATTTTAGGGGCGTTGATCGGCAGTCAAGTATTTAAAATTTTTAAAATAAACAGCCCTGTTGCACGAGGAATCGCTTTAGGCAGTACCTCCCATGCTATCGGTACAGGACGTGCCATTGAGTTGGGTGAGGTAGAAGGAATTTTGTCAGGACTTTGTATTTGTGTGAATGGTATTGTCACGGTATTATTGCTGCCGGTCTTCTATCGTTTTGTTGAAGCAATACTCTACTAAATTGAATTTCCCTTTTCGCCCATCTTTTGCTACAATAATGCAGAGTTTGGCGGAGGGATTTTTTTATGTATTTAACAGCAGAAGAGTTGCAGGAAGTCGATCACGAACTTTTTCGAAAAGTGTCAATCCTAGAGATACTGGCAGATGGACAATGGTTGACTGTTACTGGTTTATCCCGGATTTTATCGATAGATACCCGTAGTGTGGGGCGGTTAATCCATGAGTTGACCAAAGAATACCATCTTTTCACTGGATCGGATTTGGCTTTGTTTGCCCGTGACAAGCGTCTGGGCTATCGTCTGCTTTTTGCGGATAATGAATTGGAGCAGGAACAGTTTTTGATTTTTATGATCCGCAAAACATTATCTTTTCAATTGTTGGAGGAAATTTTAGCAGAAAAACTACATTCGTTGCAGGATTTTAGCGAGAATTTCTACATCAGTGAAACGACTGCTCATCGAAAAGTGACTGAATTGAAAAAAAATCTGGCAAGGTATGGTCTGGCTCTTCAACGGGGCAGTTACCAATTGATTGGTGATGAAAAAGCGGTACGGATGTATCTGTCGATTTATTATTGGCGACTTTTTCGCGGAAAAATCTGGCCTTTTCCACAAATTGACAGAAAAAAAGTAGCCGAAGCAGCTAAAGCCGTTATGGCATTTTTTGGCGTTGCTTTTCATGACATGAAAAAAAGACGGTTGGAATATTTGATTGCGGCAAGTTTGATGCGGGAAGCCCAGCAACACCATCTGCCCAACGATGAGGTACTGACCCATTATCTGAAAGACAATCAATTCTTTGCTGAGTTTTCTGCTAAAATTACAACACATTTGCCTTTGTATCATCGCTCCAAAAAAGCAGTGGGTTATCTTTACCTCGCTCTTTTGACACGAGAGGAGTATTATCAACAGCCGGCAATTTTAGCGGAATTGATAAAGGATCATCAACGTCGTGAAACCCGTGTCCATCTCCATCATCAGCGGTTGACGGATTTGATTCTGGCTGATTTAGGAGAAGATCCAGTTCAAGGGAAAAAATTATTGCAGCAGGCACAAGGCTATCTTTTAAGTGGCCATTTATTTGCAGAATTATTTCCGACATTGGAATTGGGAATCAATGCAACGGCGTTTTGGACGGCTTCCGTTCATAAGCATCCAGAATTGATCCAATGGGTAAAAAATAAATTTGAATTGGTAAAAAAAGAAACAAATGACCCCATTTTTTCTATGAATAAGATGCTTTTTCGTCGCTATCTGACCGTCTTAAAAGAGTTGTCGGAATTTATGCCGGATCTGCCGCAACTGCGTATTTTATTATTGACGGATCTGCCTTTATTTGAAGAAGATGTGCTGATTCGTGATCTTCGTCATTTTTTTAAGCGAAATTATCAGCTGATCTTTTTCCGACAGCCAGCAGAAGAAGACTGTGACTTGTGTTTGACTACCAGCTATCTTTTGTGGCCGTTGGAATCTGGATTGGAAACGCTGTTGATTACGCAAGAATTAAAAATGGATGATTACCTGCATTTGATGGAAGTCTTTGAAGCCCACGTGGAAAAGAGCCAGCAAAAAAATCGCTGAATTCCAACGAAATGTTCCCTTGTCCCGTAACGTTTTATATAGCGTATCCTTCAAATTAATGATAAACTATTAACGACTAGAACTCTTAAAAGTGAAGGATGTCTCTTCTGCTGCAAAAGTTGCCTGGAGACAAGCTAGAACGGCGATAAAAACTTTGTGAAAATTTTATCCGGAATAGACTAAGGACAAGGAGGATTCGAATGATTTCAGTAAACGACTTTAAAACTGGTCTGACGATTGAAGTGGATGGTGACATTTGGCGCGTAGTGGATTTCCAACACGTGAAACCTGGAAAAGGGGCAGCCTTTGTTCGTTCAAAATTAAAGAACTTGCGGACAGGTGCCGTTCAGGAAAAAACATTTCGTGCAGGGGAAAAAGTTGCTAAAGCACAAATCGATAATCGTAAGATGCAGTATCTCTACGAAAGTGGCGGAAATCATGTGTTTATGGATTTGGGGAATTATGAACAAATCGAAATCCCGCAAGAACAAATTGTTGATGAATTGAAATACATGTTGGAAAATATGGAAGTCAATATCATCATGTATGGCTCGGAAGTATTAGGTGTTGATCTGCCGAATACGGTGACGCTAGAAGTAGCGGAGACCGATCCAAATATCAAAGGAGATACCTCTTCTGGGGGTTCTAAACCGGCGAAGATGGAGACTGGCGTAATGGTCAATGTACCGTTTTTTGTCAATCAAGGCGATAAATTAATCGTCAATACCAGTGACGGTACTTACGTATCACGGGCATAAGAATGGAGGAACGCAACATGGCTGATGAAAAGAATTTTGTGCTGAACGCAAACCAAGAATTAGGTGAAATCGTCATTGCACCAGAAGTGATTGAAGTGATTATCGGTATCGCTGCATCGAAAGTCGATGGTGTTTATGGCATGCGAGGCACATTTGCAAATAATGTAACAGAATTGCTGGGGCGCTCTGCTCACGGCAAAGGAGTTTATCTGACTATCGACGAATCAGGAATCAAAGTGGATCTTTATTGCTACATCAAATACGGTGTGTCTGTTCCTAAAGCAGCAATGGCAATTCAAGAACGGGTCAAACAACAAGTCTTGTTCATGACAGATGTTGCGTTGGCTGAAGTCAATGTACATGTTGTAGCTGTTGTGCCGGAAAAACTAGAATTACCTGATTTAGATGAATTATTTGAAAGCGAAGAGGAAGAACATGAGTAAAGAAGTATCCCGTCACGAGATTCGTAAAATGGCACTCCAAGCCTTGTTTCCTCTTGATTTCAATCAGGATTTATCAAAGCAGGATGCTATCATGCATGCGATTGAATTGGAGCATCATGAAATCATTGATGAAGAACAAGAGAACTTTGTACCAGGCTATTTAGACCAGCTTGTTGGCGGTGTTTGTGAACGAAAGGCAGAATTGGATGAAATTATTCAAAGCCATTTAAAAAAAGGGTGGAGCATTAAGCGGCTTCCAAAAATGGATGTCACGATTTTACGAATCGCAATCTATGAAATGCTGCATGTTCCCGAAGTACCCAACAAAGTGGCGTTGAACGAAGCCATCGAATTAGCCAAAACATTTAGCGATGATCAGTCACGAAAATTCGTCAATGGTGTACTTTCCACCATCAACGATGAAACAGTTCAATAGACCATCGTTTGATCAACGAAGTCAGAATGGGGTCCCCCGTTCTGGCTTTTCTTATAGGAAAGAAAAAGTTTCCTTTTTTCGTGAAGAAAGCTTTCGCAAAAAATAAGTGCTATGCTAGAATAAAGGCAAATGGGTTAAAAAGGAGCGGATTCCATGGCAGAATTGATCAGAGGCAAAGAGTTGGCAGAAACCATGCAGCAACGCCTTGCCGAAGAAGTAAAAGAACTTGAAGAAGCACACATTCGTCCTGGTTTGGTCGTTCTTTTGGTGGGGGAGAATCCCGCCAGCCAGACGTATGTTAAAAATAAAGAATTAGCTGCACAACGTATCGGCATTCGTTCAAAAGTTGAACGTTATCCCAGTGATATTTCTGAAGCCGCACTATTGGCAGAAATTGAAAGATACAATCAGGATCCCGCATATCACGGTATTTTGGTTCAATTACCTTTACCAAAACAAATCAGTGAAGAAAAGGTATTGCTGGCAATCGACCCCAAGAAGGATGTCGATGGGTTTCATCCAATGAATTTAGGAAAATTATTTGCCGGCAAACCGGAAATGATTCCCTGCACTCCTTTTGGTATCATGAAAATGTTTGAGGCGTACAATATTTCGTTAAAAGGCAAACAAGCGTTAGTCATCGGGCGCAGCAATATCGTAGGCAAACCAATGGCACATCTTTTGTTGGCGGAAAATGCCACAGTTACGATTGCCCACTCTCAAACGAAACACTTGGCTGAATTAGCCAAACAAGCCGATATTTTAGTCGTTGCAATCGGCAGAGGGCATTTTGTCACCAAAGAATTTGTCAAAGAAGGCGCTGTTGTTATTGATGTCGGAATGAATCGTAATGAGGAAGGCAAACTAATCGGAGATGTGAAATTTGATGAAGTGGAACCAATCGCTTCTTATATCACGCCCGTGCCAAGAGGTGTTGGTCCAATGACAATCACCATGCTGATGTACCAAACGATTAAAGCAGCAAAAGGACAGAAATCAGGTGAGTAAATGGCACAAGACTATTTAACCGTTACAGCACTGACCAAATATTTGAAACGAAAATTTGATGCAGATCCCTATTTGGAACGGGTATATCTGACGGGAGAAATCTCCAATTTTCGTTTACGCCCCAATCATCAATATTTCAGTTTAAAAGACGACGGTGCAAAAATCTCTGCAGTGATGTTCAAGGGTGCCTTTGATAAAGTGAAATTTAAACCAGAAGAAGGAATGAAGGTTCTGGTGGTTGGCCGAATTTCTCTTTATGAGGCCAGTGGAAATTATCAAATGTATGTCGAACACATGGAACCGGACGGAATCGGTGCGTTATATCAAGCCTACGAACAATTAAAAGAAAAACTGGGGAATGAAGGATTGTTTGCAGCACCGAAAAAAAATCTGGTGCGATTTCCTAAGCGAATCGCCGTGTTGACCAGTCCAAGCGGTGCAGTTATTCGAGACATCATTACAACGGTTCGCCGTCGGTATCCAATTGCCCAAATTGTTTTATTTCCGACCGTTGTTCAAGGGGATAAAGCTGCGGATGATGTTGTAAAAAATATTCAGCGGGTGGAAGCAGCCGGTGATTTTGATACAATGATCATTGGGCGAGGCGGAGGTTCCATCGAAGATTTGTGGCCCTTCAATGAAGAACGGGTAGCACGGGCAATTTTTGCCGCAAAAACACCGATTATTTCTTCTGTTGGGCATGAAACAGATACAACCATTGCTGATTTGGTTGCTGATGTTCGTGCTGCGACCCCAACTGCGGCGGCAGAATTGGCCGTACCGGTCTTAAATGAAGAAGTGGTAAAAATTCGAGAACGAAAAGCACGTTTGGAACAGGCATTTATTTTCCAATTGCAGAAAAAAAATGAACGCTATCAACGAGCCCTGAATTCTTATGTCTTTCGTCAGCCAGAGCGGTTGTATGAAGCACAATCGATTCGTTTGGACCAACTGAATCAACGGATGAGACAGCAAATGCAGCAGCTGCTATTTGAAAAAGAGCGACAAGCCACCCAGTCGATTCACCGCCTGCAGCAACTAATTCCTTTAGCGAGAGTTCAAGCTGCGCAACAGCAAACGAACTATTTGAATGAACGGCTGATTAAGCAAAGTCGACAATTAATAGAAGAAAAACAACAACAAATGCAACAAGCCATCCAGTCTTTGGATTTATTGAGTCCATTAAAAATCATGGGTCGAGGTTACAGCTACACCACGAAAGACGAAACAGTTGTAAAGTCGGTTGCCGGATTGCGGCCAAAAGATGAATTGCTGATCCATTATCAAGATGGACAGGCAAAAGTTCAAGTAATCGAATTAAAAGACAGCAAAAAATGAACACGCGTAGAAATTTTCAGTAGATGGAACGAGGAGGAGAATCATGGCGAATCCAACATTTGAAGAGTCATTACAAGAATTAGAACAAATCGTTACCCGCTTGGAGCAAGGAGATGTTCCCCTTGAAGAAGCGTTACAAGCATTTCAAAAAGGAATGGTATTAAGTAAGCAGTGCCAGGATACTTTGACGAAGGCTGAAAAAACATTAACAAAAATGATGTCAGAAAACAACGAAGAAAAACCATTTGAAGAGGCGGCAGAATGAAAAATCTAGAAGCCATTCGCCGTGAGCATTTGCCGGCGGTCGAAGCCGAGATTCTACGATTTATCGATGAACATGTCATCAATGACCGCTTGAAAGCAAGCATGATGTATTCCGTTCAGGCTGGGGGCAAGCGTTTGCGCCCGCTGATACTTCTGGCTACGATTGCTTCTTTTGGGAAAGAAATCGAACAAGGTGCGTATCAAGCTGCGGCCGCATTGGAAATGCTGCACACATATTCGCTGATTCATGACGATTTGCCGGCAATGGATAATGATGATTTACGCCGAGGCATGCCTACAAATCATGTGAAATTTGATGAAGCAACGGCTGTGTTGGCGGGTGACGGTTTGCTGACAGAGGCTTTTCATTTGCTGAGTCTGGCAAATATCAAAGCAAGTCCGAAGCTTTTGCTGATTCAGCAATTGGCAAAAGCGGCTGGAACGCAAGGAATGGTCGCCGGACAAGCAGCGGATGTTCAAGCAGAGGGTCAGCATCTGCCGTTGGCTGAGATTGCAAAGATTCATCAACATAAAACCGGTGATTTAATGACTTTTGCAATGATTAGCGGCGGAATCTTAGCTGAGCAACCGGAATCCATGATTCTGTCTATTCAACGCTTTGCTAAACATTTGGGGTTAGCTTTTCAGATTCGAGATGATTTGTTGGATGCGACTGCAACAGCCGAAGTTCTTGGGAAAAATCCTAATCGTGACACGATTTTAGAAAAAAGCACCTATCCTTCTTTATTAGGAATCGACGGGGCCCGGCAAGCATTATCAGAAACGTTAATGTATGGGCAAGAAGAAATAAAAGAATTACAAAATTCAGCCGATTTTCAGCCGCAACTATTTGCGGAACTGATTGAGCAATTTCGACTATAAGAAAGAGGAACCAAATGAAAAAAGAACGGGTAGATGTTTTGGCACATCAGCAAGGTCTGTTTGAAACACGTGAACAGGCAAAACGAGGCATCATGGCTGGTCAAGTGTATACTGAAAAAAATGAACGTCTGGATAAACCAGGAGAAAAAATTGCAGAGAGTACACAGCTGCAAGTTAAAGGCCGGAAGTTGCCGTATGTCTCCCGTGGTGGATTGAAGTTGGAGAAGGCGTTGAAGATTTTTGATTTTACATTGCGAGATAAAATTGTCTTGGATATTGGAGCATCAACGGGTGGATTTACCGATGTTGCTTTGCAAAACGGGGCTAAAATGAGCTATGCGCTAGATGTCGGCTACAATCAACTAGCTTGGAAGATCCGGCAGGATGAACGGGTAGTCGTGATGGAACGAACCAATTTTCGGTATGCAAAACCGGAAGATTTCAGTGAAGGCAGACCGGAAGCCGCAACAATCGATGTTTCCTTTATTTCTTTACGATTAATGCTGCCGCCGTTGCATGAAATTTTAGCTGAAAATGGGGATGTTATGGCCTTGATCAAACCACAATTTGAGGCCGGAAAAGGAGCCGTTGGAAAACACGGGATTGTTCGTGATCCAAAAACCCATCAACAAGTAGTCGAAGAGATTGTGGCTTTTGCAAGAAATGAAAACTATGATGTCAAAGGTCTCAGCTTTTCGCCGATTACGGGTGGAGAAGGAAACATCGAGTTTATCATCCACTTAAGAAAAAGCGATGAATTGGGAACTATCGCGGAATCTATCGATATTTCCCAGCTAGTAAAAGAAGCCCATCAGCAGTTAGATAAATAGTCGAAAAAAATGAGAGGAGTACATAAGGATGAGAAAAAAAGACCGACACCGTTTGCTTACCCGCTTATTAAGTGAAAAAAATATTCAAAAGCAAGAAGAATTTGTTGAACTGCTTAAAGAGCGGGATGTCATCGTCACTCAAGCAACGATTTCCCGGGATATCAAGGAATTGAAACTGATTAAAGTGCCTTCTCCAGATGGTGGCTACCGTTACAGTTTGCCGGCAGAAACGGTGGAAGACGTGGGTGCCAAACTGGCCAAAATTTTAAAAGATGCTTTTGTTGCCGTGGATCAGATGGAAAAATTCGTTATTCTGAGAACCTTGCCCGGCAATGCATCGGCAGCGGCAAATTTGATTGATCGCCGGTTTAAAGAGCAGTTGTTCGCTACGTTGAATGATGATGATAATGTGTTGATGATCACCCGCACAGAAGAAGACGCTGCAATGATTCGCCGTGATTTTTTGCATTATTTATAATCTAGGAGGCAGCAGATGTTACTGGAGCTAACGATCAAGAATTTTGCAATTATTTCGGAATTGCAACTGAGTTTCTATAAAGGAATGACTGCCTTGACTGGGGAAACTGGTGCTGGTAAATCAATCATTATTGATGCGTTGGGATTATTGGCAGGTGGCCGCGGGTCTAGTGATTATATTCGGCAGGGCAGCGACAAATGTCTGTTGGAGGGCTTGTTTGAAATGCCCATTCGTCCCGATTTTTCTGCATTAATGGAGGAATTAGGAATCGAAACGGAAGAAAACCTATTGATAATTCAACGAGACATGGCAATCACGGGGAAAAATATTTGTCGAGTCAATGGTCGAACGATTACTCTGGCAAATTTACGCCGGGTCGGTGCCTATCTTGTGGATATCCAAGGGCAAAATGAACACCAAGAATTATTACAGCCGGAACAACATCTTTCTTTGATCGATGAATTTGGAGATGGAAAGTACAAAGAATTGTTGGCTGACTATCGGGAAAACTACTTGAGCTATCGCAAGTTGGAACAGCAAATTCGCAAAATACAAATGAATGAACAATCGTTTGTGCAGCGGATGGATATGCTGCGGTTTCAGCAAGAAGAGATTCAGCAGGCACAACTGCAACCGGAGGAAGAAGAGCAGTTGACGGATGAACGGGACAAATTAAGCAATTACCAAAAAATCGTGGATGCATTGGCTCATGGCTATGAAGCCTTGGCAGCGGAAGGCGCACCTAGTTTAGATGGTGTCGGTGTTGCTCTGAGTGAGATGCAAGGCATCGCTCATTTGGACTCGGACTATGAAGCAATTAGTGAAAATATTCAAACAGCCTATTATCTTTTGCAGGATGCCGCTGGCGAAATCTCACGGCAGGTGGATAGTCTAGAGCTTGATGAAGAACGTTTGGAAAGTGTCGAACAGCGATTGGATTTGATTCGTCAGTTAAAAAGAAAATATGGGGAGACGATTCCCGCAATATTGGCTTACGCAGAGAAAATTACGGAAGAATTAACAGAAGCGGATTTTTCTGAAGAAGCCTTGGATAAAATGGCGCAAGAATTGCAACAAAAAGAAGCGTTTGTCTGGCAGTTGGCTGAAAAAGTCCATACACAGCGAAAAATGATTGCCCATCGCTTGGAGAAAGAAATTCTACAAGAGTTGAGAGATCTTTACATGGAAAACAGCCAATTTGAGGTTGTTTTTAATTCTGGAAAGAAAGTGCTGAAAGAGGACGGCTTTGATGACGTAGAATTTTTCTTGACGACAAATCCTGGAGAACCGCTAAAACCCTTGGTAAAAGTTGCTTCAGGAGGAGAACTCTCACGGATTTTGTTGGCATTGAAAACGATTTTTTCAAAATCACAAGGAATTACCAGTATTATTTTTGACGAAGTAGATACAGGGGTAAGTGGGCGAGTAGCGCAAGCAATCGCACAAAAAATCTCTAAAATTGCTCGCAATTCACAGGTTTTGTGTATCACTCATTTACCGCAGGTCGCTGCAAGTGCGGATTATCAATACTACATTGTAAAAAAAATCCAAAAGGGACGTACAATCACGCAAGTCAAACAGTTAAATGAGCAGGAACGTGTGGATGAAATTGCGCGGATGTTGGCAGGTGCTGAAATCACTGAATTAACGATTCAACATGCCAAAGAATTATTGGAGATGGCTAGAGCAGCTGGTTAATCCATAAAAAGAAAGAGAGTAGAACAAAAAATTTGTTCTACTCTCTTTGTCTATTTTTTTACATAATGCTGAAAATGGCTGTTAAAAATACGGAACCTACTGTTAGAATCAACATAGTCCAGATAACGACTTTTGTAACTTTGGAAAACGTGCTGGTTGATTTTTTTTCGTTCATACGATCCACCCTTTTTTATCATTGCTATTCAAAGTTTACAATCAAACGTCTCTTTCTTCAAGTAACAATTGAAAAAGTTTACAAAGTTTTCTTTTTTTTAATAAATTTGTTTCATTCGGGAAGATCTTCTTGAACCTGATGATAGGACAGCTAGTGATAAGCTGAGTAGAGTTGAGATGGGAATAAAGGAGCAGCTGAAGTTGAAGGTGACACACAAATAAATTTGCAAAATGGCACGAAATGCTAAAATAACGACGCGTATTATCATTCATATTGTATCTGTTGTTTGGTAAACTTTAAATAGTAATTGAAAGAGAGGAAACTGTATGATGAAAAATAAAACAGTCATTATTACGGGGGCAAGTGATGGAATCGGTAAGGCATTGGCTCGCCAGTTAAAAGAAAAAGGCGCCAATGTTGTCATCATTGGACGCTCTCCTGAAAAAACAAAAGCGGTCGGTACAGAACTAAAAGCACCGTATTATGTCGCAGATTTTACAAAACTTGATGAGGTGCGGGAACTGGGCAAGAAGCTACGTACTGATTTTCCACAAATTGATGTGTTATTTAACAACGCTGGTGGCGTTTATGGTGACCGGGTTGTAACGGTGGACGGATATGAAAAAACTTTTCAAATCAATCATCTGGCACACTTTCTATTAACGAACATACTTTTTGATACGCTTGCTGCAAGCAAAGCAACTATCGTGAATACCTCAAGTGTTGGCAATAGCGGTCTCAGCCGACTTGACATTGAGGACCTTAATATGGAGAAAAGGTACAGCAATTCCAGTGCTTACGGAAATGCGAAGCTAGAAAATATACTCTTTACCAAAGAATTTAACAGGCGTTATGGTAAAACGGGAATGTCTATGGTTGCCTTTTATCCGGGCAACGTTCTTACAAGTTTTGCGAAGGAAGCCAATGGTTTGATGCGTGGAATGTATCGTTTTGCACAGCGACATAAGTTTGCACAAAAAATATTGGCAATGATTCCACCGGAACAAGGAGCGGATACAGCGGTATGGCTTGCAACTACTACACCGGGAAAAGATTGGCAGCCAGGAGAATATTACTACAAGCGAAAGATCGCTAAAGCACATAAATTGGCTTATGATGAAAAGACAGCCCGTTCGCTTTGGGAACAGAGTGAAAAGATGGCTGGCGTGAAGTATCCATCGTTATAGACTAAAGAAGGGTTGATAAAATGAAGATTACGCTTACAAAGCAATTTCAAGAATTTGTTAAAGGTATCGGCCTTTCCTTGGATGATATTTTGCAGAGAGCCGAAATTCCTAATCTTCTATGGAAAGAGGAAGTTGAACTCTCTCCAACAGATTATAGTAAATTTTTGTTTGAACTGGATAGTGAAATTACAGATGAGCAAATCTTGGCCTTCAGTGAAGTGAAAAATATCCAAACCTTTATGCCACCCATTTTTGTTGCTCTGTGTGCAAAAAATGCATTGGAGGGATTTCACCGATTTGCTCGGTATAAGCGACTGATTTGTCCTCTTGAGATCGATATACAGGAGGACGAAAAGACAATAACTATTCATTTGAGCTTTGATCTCCCAAATTCGTCCATGCCCCGCTTTTCTCTCATTAATGAACAGCTTGTGTTGGTCAGTCTAATCCGCACCGGCACCGGAAAAGATATAAAGCCATTGAAAGTAAAAAGTCCGTATCCATATAGTGAAGAGCTGACGGAATATTTGGGTATTACTCCTGAGATGTCTGCAACAAATGCGGTCACCTTTCGATTGGATGAGGTTGTTCGGCCTTATATTACCCACAATAATGTTATGTGGGAATATTTGGAACCGGAATTAAAAAGGCGGCTTGCAGAACTTTCAGAGGAGAATATGTTTATCAATCTTGTAGAGAAGACGTTGTTTTCTGCTATTCCGAGTGACTGGTTTTCCCGAGAAGAAGTTGCAAAATCTTTGGGAGTCAGCGTTCGTACCATGCAGCGAAAATTAGGAGAACAGGGAACCACCTACGCGCAACTTGTCCAGAAGGTGCAAGAGCTTTTAGCCGTCAATTATATTCATGTGGATGAACTTGCGACGGAAGAAATATCTTATTTGGTGGGCTATAAAGATCAAGCATCATTTTCTCGTGCGTTTAAGAAGTGGACGGGAAAGACGGTTACGGAATATAAGGCGAGACTTTCTTCATAACTAGTATGAAGAAAGTTCTGCTACACCTCTGTTTATCATATTGTGAGAATTACTTCAATACCACTCTCGTTTGAAGATGAAGACAAAACATGGTGTAAGCTGTGAACTGATAGCGCTCACTAGATTTTGTCTTTTTTAACACGAGATTGATATAATAACGAATCAAAGGAGAATTTTTTTATGGAAAGAAGCAACGTAATTTGTCACATGGTAACATCGATAGATGGGAAAATCAGCGGAAATTTTGAAAAGGAACCGCTTGTTGAAACATCTGTGTTTCCCTATTATTATCAGGCACTCTTTGAATTTGGAACAGCAATGGCGACTGGTAGAGCGACAAATGAAGAAACGTTAAAAATAGTTGGCAGTGCCGAAATAGATTTTTCAAAGTATAGCGACACAGAAGTAGACTATGAGGACTATATCATCAAAGACCCTAATCAGCATTATTTTGTCAGTTTTGACAGAAAAGGCAGATGCAACTGGGGAACAAGTCATTTCGAGCATTTAGGCAAGCGGCTTCTATTAGTAGAGGTCTTGACAAAGAAAGCAAAAAAAGAATACCTTGCATATTTAAGAGAGGTCGGTATTCCTTATATTTTTGCTGGCGAAGAAGAGATGGATATTGAGTTAGCATTGAAGAAATTGAAATCTGAATTTGGTGTGGAAACGCTGGTATTGTGCGGTGGAGCTGTTATCAACGGAGCATTTTTCAAGGAAGATTTGATTGATGAAATATCTTTGACGGTTGCTCCTTATGTGGAAGGAAATAGAGATGAGAAATCCTTTGTAGAATTATGGGCTGATTATCACAATACGGCTTTTCCATTGAAGAAAGCAACACCAATTGATGGTGGGGGTGTCCATCTTCTGTTTGCTAGAGAGGGTATCAAAAAAGAGCAATGAAAAATTGGCGTAAACAGAAAATGTCTCAAGTGTATAGTTACATAAAAAATACTTTCGAAAAAGTAGTCCTGTAACAGGAAATTACTACGAATACAATAGAAGTAAATACCGTGTATTTTTTGTTCCACGTGGGAGTATCATCTTTCAACAACAATCTAAAAGCGATGGGAGACTGTGTGACTGAGTCTCTCATCGCTTTTGCAGTATAAAATTTTGTGACTGAAAAAGAAACATTTACTTGAAAAATGCGCCACTTGCTGATTGTTATTGAAAAATCAGCAACTTTCATTTACTGTCGTAGTATAGGCATTTTTTGATGGAGAGATAGGTAATTTTTTTGAAAGGTGTTCACAACAAATCTTTTTTTCTTAAATAATAAATCGTGATATAGCATAAAATTAAGGTAGCAATTGATATCAGAAAAAAGGCGTCCGCTCGAGAGGCAAAGGGCAATTTCACGTTCATTCCGAAAAAGCCGCCGACAATTGTTGGAATTGTCAGGACAATCGTTAATGAAGTCAGGATTTTCATCACATTGTTTAAATTGTTTGAAACAATCGCAGAAAAAATATCTGTCATCTGATTCACTAACTTCAAATGGATTTTTGCAGAAGTCGTCGATTGTTCTGTTTCCACCAAAATATCATGGAGATGGTTGCGGTACGCATGATTCTTTTTGAATTCGGGGGAATGGGCCAATTCTTTTAAGGTATTAAAATTCGCCTCGGTCGCTGCTTCAAATAAGACCAAGCTTTTTTGAATATCCATGATTTGATACAGATGTTTATTTTGGGTGGAGACTTGGATTTGACCTTCTAGTTTTTCCACCTGTCCTTTGATTGCCCGCAAATGATCATTGTAGGTTAAGACTAAATGCCACAAAATCTCTAGTGTTAAATTGACCCGATCACTCATGTCATTGTTGGGTAAAGGTTGTTGGATCAGTTTGCTGAAAAATGTTGGGTGGTAATTTGATACGCTGATCAATTTTTTGTCTGGCGTAATGATTAACGAAAGGGGGAAGGTCTCAAATTGCAAATACCCGCTGGGACTTGTCGAAACATAGGGAAATTGCAGCAACAAAAGAACCGGTCGCAAAAAAGTTTCCTGCTCCAAGCCTTCTGCACGGGAGTTCTCGGCATCATCCAAAATGGCGGTCAAGTAATCACTTGGTAGTTGAAATTTTTTCGATATTTCACTGATTTCCTCAATCTCCGGTTTTTCGATATGCAACCATAAGGCATCCTCTTTTTTGTCTCCACAGAGCACCAGCTTTTTATCTGTGATCGTATAGTATTGAATCATCTGCTCACATCCTTGTTACTACTATTATAAGGGAAAAGAGTAAGGATTTCTCGGATAAGCCTCTGATTTTTTTAGAAAAGGCTGCATATCTGAATAAACTTTTAAACGAACTGAAACATCTATGTAAAGAAAATGAAGTATAGTTACTCTAGTTAAAAAGAAAGGAACTGCATTATGCAAGGTTTTACGCCAGTTTTAGTGTTTTGGTATCTATTTCCGATTATCGTGCTGTTCGCAGCCAATTTTTTAGTCACCACTTTTTCGTTACAAAAGCGGTTAAAAATCAAAGCACCTGATATTAGTGTGCCTTTTTTGTGGTTGGGCTTGCATCAATTATCACAAAATACCTTTGAAACTTCCTTTTTACCGTATTTTTTCATTTCGATTTTATTTACGGGAATTATCGTGGCGGTTTTTCAAGCGTATTACTATGGTGAGATTTTATATGCCCGCTACGGAAAAATGTTTTGGCGCTTAGTATTTCTGCTTTCGATTATCGTATATGTTGTTTTGATCGTCCTGAATCTGCTACATTATTTATAAAAAGACTTTTAAAGAACGCGACAAAAGGGCTCCAATCTTTTCAAAATCTTTGGTAAAAAATAGTCAAAAAACTTCTCATGACATTTCATAGAAAAGGTGGTGGAATGTGGGGGATTGTGGTAGACTATGAATATCAGGTGGAGATTGGGGGATATTTGTCGATGTTTATGGGAGAATTCCAACATACGATCGATGCAAAAGGCCGACTAATCGTACCATCCAAACTACGTGAAAAACTTGGCGAAAAGTTTGTGGTGACACGAGGATTAGACGGTTGTTTATTTGGTTACCCTTTACCTGAATGGAACAATTTAGAAAAAAAATTAAATGAAATGCCCCTAGCAAAAAAAGATGCCCGTACCTTTGTCCGTTTCTTTTATTCTGCAGCGACAGAATGTGAAATTGATAAACAAGGTCGGATTAATATCCCGGCGACATTAAGAAAGCATGCAGATTTGACAAAAAATTGCGTGATTACCGGTGTAGCGAATCGAATTGAAATTTGGGATGAACAACGCTGGAATGAATTCTCGATTGAAGCAGAGGAAAACTTTGATGAAATCGCTGAAACAATGATTGATTTTGGGCTATAGGAAGAGGCAAACAGATGACTGCAGAATTTCAACATTATACGGTAATGCTAAAAGAAACTGTCGATGGATTAGCAATTCATCCTGATGGTGTATATGTTGACTGCACATTAGGCGGCGCAGGTCATAGTGAATACCTGTTGAGCCAATTAGGAGCAAAAGGACATCTCTATGCTTTCGATCAAGATCAAAAAGCAATCGACCATGCGAAACAACGCTTGGCACCTTATGTTGAAAAGGGACAAGTGACCTTTATCAAAAGTAATTTTCGCTTTTTACAAGACGAACTTGCCCAGTTGGGTGTCCATCAAGTGGATGGTGTTTTGTACGACTTAGGAGTTTCTTCGCCTCAATTGGACGAAGCCGAACGAGGATTTAGTTACCATCAAGATGCACCATTAGATATGCGTATGGATCAGAGTGCGGATTTTTCTGCCTATGATGTCATCAACGGCTATGATTTTCATGAATTAGTAAAAATTTTCTATCGTTACGGCGAGGAAAAATTTTCAAAACAAGTTGCTCGGGAAATTGAACGGGTTCGCAAAAACAAACCGATCGAAACCACTGGTGAATTAGTTGAAGTAATCAAGGCAGCCATTCCGGCACCGGCAAGAAGAAAAGGCGGACATCCGGCAAAACGGATTTTCCAGGCTGTTCGAATTGCAGTGAATGATGAATTGGGTGCCATTGAGGAATCACTGGAACAGGCCATTGCATTACTGAAAAAAAATGGCAGAGTCAGCGTGATTACCTTCCATTCATTAGAGGATCGAATCGTAAAGACAATGTTTAAAGAATACAGCAGTCCACAGGATCTTCCACCGGGATTACCGGTCGTTCCTGATGAATACCAACCAGAACTAAAACTTATTACGAGAAAACCACTGGTTGCCTCGGAAGCAGAGCTGGCTGAAAACAATCGTTCAAGAAGCGCAAAATTGCGCATTGCAGAGAAAGCGAGAAGGAAGGAGAGTTAAGATGGCGGAATTGAAAGCCCACGATTATGGTTATACCGAACCACTCATCGAACAACCACAACCAAACAAATCCGCTCAAACACCTCCTGAACGGCCAGAGATTATTGAAGTTCCTCATTCTCCAGCCCGCAGATTAAAACGGATCAGCAAACTTGAAAAATTGATAGGTGCCATCCTTTTTGCCGCAATTATTGGTCTAGCAGTTCTTACTATTTATGTGCGCACGGATATCAGTCAACTTGAGCATGATGTTTCGTTAATCCAAGCGGAAACGACACAACAAAATGAGGAAACGACACGTCTGGAACAAGAAAAAAGTGAGCTTTCCAAAACGGAACGCATCAAAAAGGTTGCCGAAAAACAAGGCTTGACGATCAATGATGATAACTTAAGGAAAGTGAAGTAAATGAGCTTTAAACGAATCAAACGATACATTAAAAATAAAAATTTAAATCCGATGAACAATCGCAAAAAAGTAGGTATTATTTTATTTGCTACGAGTATTGGGTTGTTCTTTTTATTTGCCGCTCGACTGACTTATTTAGTGGTCGTTGGTCAAGTCGCTGGTACCTCACTAAAAGAAAAAACAGAAGCCCTGTACCAAGGGTCTAGTGTAGTAAAAGCTCGTCGTGGAACGATTTATGATCGGAATGGGATTGCGATTGCGGAAGATGCGACTTCCTATTCTGTCAAAGCGATTCTATCCACCAAATATATGACCGGCTCTAAAAAGTTATATGCCGAAGAAAAGAACTTTGATAAACTGGCTGAGATCCTCCATGACAAATTGGGGATGGAAAAGAAATACGCCCTGTCACAATTGGAAAACGGTCTAAAAGATGAACGGTACCAAGTGGAATTTGGAAAAAATGGTAAAGGAATCACGTTAGCGAAAAAAGAAGAAATCGAAAAAACGCTGGAAGAACAAGAATTGACCGGGCTGTATTTCGATGACCATCCTGCACGTATTTATCCTAACGGTGTTTTCTCTTCTCACTTTATTGGTATCGCTGAGTCAAAAGTCGATAAAAACGGTATAGACAAAGGTTTAGAAGGAATTTTAGGTCTGGAAGCTTCCTACAATGATGTGTTGAGTGGAACAGATGGAAAGGTTGTTTATCAGAAGGACAACTATCAAAACCCTTTGGCAGGAACCGTTGCAGAAGAAGTTAAGGCAAAAGATGGGCAAGATATCTATACAACGATTGATAGTCGTCTGCAGACCTATATGGAAACGTTAATGGATGCGTCAAATAAAAAATACAAACCAGAAAATATGACTGCAATGTTGATGGAGGCCAAAACAGGCGAAATTTTAGCCATGGCACAACGGCCAACCTTTAATCCAGAAACGGAAACGGAATTTAAAGACGGCGAATTTGAATGGCGCAATTTATTGGTACAGGATCGGTATGAACCAGGTTCAACCATGAAAGTCATGACGACTGCTGCGGCATTGGATGATGGAGTATTCAATGAGAATGAAACCTTCGTCTCTGGGAAAATCAAGGTAGCTGACGCAACCATCAATGACCATGACCAAGGGGCAAAAGGTGTCCTAACCATGCGCCAAGCGCTCTCGTGGTCAAGTAATGTCGGCATGGTCAAACTGGAACAAAAATTGGGAACCCGGTGGCAACGTTACCTGCAACAGTTTGGTTTCGGGAAAAGTACTTACTCTGGATTGCCGGATGAAAATGTAGGAATATTGCCTACTTCAAATGTAGTGGACCAAGCAATGAGTTCCTTTGGTCAGGCCATTGGGGTAACGAATTTTCAAATGATGCAGGCCTTTTCTGCAATCGCTAATGACGGAAAAATGTTGAAACCACAATATATCAGTAAAATCGTTGACCCTGCTACCGGCAAAGAACGGGTAACTCAACCAGAAGTACTTGGACAACCTGTTTCCGCAGAATCTGCTTCTAAAGTGCGGGAGTATATGCGAGATGTTGTTGAAAGTGAGAACTACGGAAGTGCCTATGGGCATTATGAGGTTCCTGGATACAATATTTCCGCTAAAACCGGAACTGCCCAAGTGGTCGCTGAAGATGGTGGGTATTTGGAAGGGGAAACTTCCTATCTCTACTCAATCGTGGAGATGATTCCTTCCGAGGAACCAGAGTATATTTTATATATGACAATGAAAGTACCGGAAACTTGGGAACAAGATGCATTGGCAAGTATTGGTAATCCGTTACTAAAACGGGCAATGGACTTCAAAGAAACGGAAGAAAGTCAGCCAGACAAAGAAAACTCTGAAACAATCACCGTTGCTGATTATCGCAATCTTGCTGTTGATACAGCTGCAAATGATGCGACAAAGAGTGGACTGAATCCTATCGTTATCGGAAACGGTGAAAAAGTAAAAGAACAATCGACACCAAGTGGTTCTGAGTTGATGAGTTCAGAGCGGCTGTTGCTAAAAACGACGGGTGATGAATTCACTATGCCGGATACCAGCGGATGGTCCAAAGCCGATTTGCTGAAACTAGGAGAATTACTGGATATTACTGTGAATTTTGAAGGGGAAGGCTATTGTGTAGAACAAAGTGTTGCCCCTTATGAAAAAATCAACGAAGAAGTCACCTTTACCCTACAGAATAATTGATTTGAGGAGAGAAGAAAATGGAATGGACGAAAATGATATTGCCAATCGTGAGTAGTTTTGCAATGACGTTTGCGATAATGCCTTTATTTATCGGTTACTTCAGAGTAAAACAATTTGGACAAGAAATCAGAACGGAAGGCCCAAAATGGCATAATGTCAAAGCGGGAACCCCAACGATGGGTGGTGTCGTTTTCCTTATCAGTAGTATTCTTACGGGACTTTGGGTAGGAGCGTGGCAAAAGGAATTGACACCTGCACTGTCTATTCTGTTATTTATCCTATTCCTTTATGGATTGCTGGGTTTTTTAGATGACTTCATCAAAATTTTTATGAAACGAAATATGGGATTGACCTCCTTACAAAAATTGATTGGTCAAATTGTCGGTGCAGTCGTTTTTTATGGTGTATACCTGATGGATGGCAATGGAAATACCTTAAATCTTTTTGGTTATGATTTGAATCTTTCGTTGATTTATGGCATTTTCGTGATTTTTTGGCTAGTTGGTTTTTCTAACGCCGTCAATTTGACCGATGGCATCGATGGGTTAGTTTCGATTCTCGGCATTATTTCCTTTGCTACTTATGGCATCATTGCTTGGAAACAGAAACAGTTTGATGTATTGATCATTTGTTTAAGCGTCATCGGCGGTTTGCTGGGCTTTTTTCCTTACAACCATAAACCGGCAAAAATCTTTATGGGAGATGTGGGCTCATTAGCCTTAGGGGGATTATTATCAGCAATCTCGATTCTTCTTCATCAAGAATGGACACTATTACTTATAGGACTTGTTTACGTTTGTGAAACTGCAAGTGTGATGTTACAAGTAACATCATTTAAATTAACCGGAAAACGAATTTTTAAGATGTCACCCATTCATCATCATTTTGAAATGAGCGGGTGGTCTGAATGGCGGATCGATATTACCTTCTGGTTGATTGCGTTAGTTTGTTCGATTGTTACTTTAGTGATTGTGTTGTAGGAGATGGAGAAAATGAAAAAAATAACAATGTATAAAAATAAAAAAGTTCTTGTGCTAGGATTAGCAAAGAGTGGATTCAGTGCGGCCAAATTGTTACATGAATTGGGCGCACTTGTCACCGTTAATGACGGAAAGCCCTTTGATGAAAATCCCGAAGCACAGGATCTTTTGGCTTTAGGAATCAAAGTCATCACTGGTCAGCATCCAATTGAATTGTTGGATGAGGATTTCTCCTTGATGGTTAAAAATCCCGGTATTCCTTATTCACATCCTTTAATCAAAAAAGCGTTAGAAAAAGGGATGCCAATCATCACAGAAGTGGAATTGGCCTATCAAATTGCTGACTGCCCAATTATCGGAATCACCGGAACAAATGGGAAAACGACGACAACTACTATGATTGAGCGAACGTTGAATGCCGGACTGACTTCTGGCGTTGCACGTTTGTCAGGAAATATCGGATTTCCTGCGAGCTCCGTTGCAGAAAAAGCACAACAAGAAGATGTACTAGTAATGGAGCTTTCGAGTTTTCAACTAATGGGAATTCAAACCTTTCACCCTAAAGTAGCCGTAATTACTAATCTTTATGAAGCACACTTGGATTACCACGGCAGCCGCAGTGAGTATGTGAAAGCAAAATGGCACATTCAACAAAATATGACGGCGGATGATTTTCTTGTTTTGAATTGGAATCAAGAAGAATTACAAAAGTTAAGCCATCAAACAAAAGCAACCATTGTTCCTTTTTCAACAGTAGAAAAAGTCGAAGGTGCTTATTTACAAGAGGGTATCTTATATTTCAAAGCAGAACCGATTATTGAAGCTGACAGACTGGGTGTACCAGGAAAACACAATATTGAAAATGCACTTGCAGCAATTGCTGTAGCCAAAACATGGGGAATTTCTGCCGAAAAGATTCGAATGGCCTTGCAACAATTTACCGGTGTTCCTCATCGGACGCAGTTTGTTGATGTGATTGAAAAAAGACAATTTTTTAATGATTCGAAAGCGACGAATATTCTGGCAACTGAAATGGCACTTGGCGGTTTTGAACATTCAAAACTCATTTTATTAGCCGGGGGATTGGATCGAGGCAATTCTTTTGATGAACTCGTACCTTCATTAACTGGAATCAAAGCTATCATAGTTTTTGGCGAAACACAGCATAAATTGGCTGAAGCAGCAGAAAAAGCCAAAATTCCAGAGATAATCTTTACAGAAAATGCTGAGACTGCGGTTCCTTTGGCTTATGAAATTAGCCAACCGGGTGATACGATCTTGCTATCTCCGGCAAATGCCAGTTGGGATCAATACCCTAATTTTGAAGTTCGCGGGGATCGATTTATTGCAGCAATCGAAGCGCTGAAAATACAAATAGAAATGAGCGAAAACGAGTGAGAGTTTTAGTAACTGGTGGCGGTACGGGTGGACATATCTATCCCGCGTTAGCTTTTGTGAAATATGTCAAAAAACAAGATCCAACTGCAAAGTTTCTATATGTCGGTGGGAAAAAAGGTCTGGAGAACAAAATTTTACCTAAAACAGATATTCCTTTTGAAACATTGGAAATTCAAGGATTTAAGCGAAGCTTATCGTTGGATAATTTTAAAACTATTCATCTGTTTATGAAAAGTATTCGCCAAGCAAAAAAAATTGTAAAAGAATTCAAACCGGATATCGTAATCGGCACGGGCGGGTATGTTTCTGGCGCAGTTGTTTATGCTGCTGCGAAGCTGAACATTCCAACCATCGTTCATGAACAAAATAGTGTTCCCGGTATTACCAATAAATTTCTAAGCCGCTATGTAGATCGAATTGCAATTGCTTTTCAAGATGCTGCTGCTTTCTTTCCAAAAGATAAGACAGTGCTTGTAGGGAATCCTCGAGCAACGGAAGTCAGAGACAGTGGGAAATCTGATATTTTAAAAGAATTCGATTTAGATCCGGCGAAGGAAACCGTGTTGATTTTTGGAGGAAGTCAGGGAGCGCTAAAAATCAATCAAGCAGTGGTTGCTGCGTTACCGATGTTAGCCCAAAAAGACTACCAGGTCCTGTATGCCTCGGGAGAACGGTATTTTGAAGAAATTAAAAAGAATGAAACGATTTCACTTGATAGATTGACAACTGTCAGTGTTAAGCCGTATATTGATAAAATGGCTGAAGTCATGGCAAATTCCAGTTTGCTGATTGGACGTGCCGGAGCAACCTCAATTGCAGAATTTACGGCATTAGGCTTACCGGCGATTTTAATACCAAGTCCTTATGTGACAAATGACCATCAGACGAAGAATGCCCAAAGTCTTGTTGATCATGGTGCCGTGAGAATGATTCGCGACGATGAGCTGACTGGTGAATCACTGGTTTTAGCAATTGATGCAATCATGGAAGACAAGAAGTTGCGGAAACAGATGGCGGCTGCCTCCAAGGAGCAAGGTATACCTGATGCGGCAGAACGACTATTCAACTTAGTACAGACATTGATTTAAGTATTTATTTTTTTAAGGTGGTGATCGTCATTAGCAAAAAAACTCCTGATGAGACAAAAAAGGAATCTGAATCCAAAGAACCAGAAATCAATGAGGCGGAGTTGACACCGTGGCAAAAAGCTAATTTGAGTTATCTTAAAGAAAAAGGCGATCAACCAAGCTGGTCGCCATCAATCATTGATGGTAGTCCAGATACGATGACAGAAGAAATTGTGGAAGAAGAAGCGTCCGATGAAACGAAAACGGACGATGTCGAGATGGAAGAAAGCAAAGGAGAGCCGACCAATGGTTCATTTGCAGATCGTTTACCAAAAATAAAATCTCAGCGGGATTTGCTTCTTCATCGCCGATTGATTTTTTTAATCGTACTCTTCACGATTCCCTTGCTTTTCACGCTGTATTACGTTTCACCTTTGAGTAAGCTGGCAAAAGTTACTGTTTCGGGGAATAACAAAGTAGCTACCGCAGAAATTTTAAAAGATACCAATTTTCGCTTGCAAGAAAACCTGTGGACTCAATTTTTCCAACGTGGGCAGAATGAAGAAAAACTGACTGCAGAACAGCCAAGAATCAAGAGTACGTCACTTTCAATCGAAAATATCAATCACTTTCATTTGACCGTAACAGAATATCAGGAGGTGGCACTTCTGGCAAAAGGAGATACCTACTCACCGATTTTGGAAAATGGGCAAGTGATGGAAGAAACGCTGAAAAAACCAACTCAGGATTTACCAATTTTAGAAAATTTTACGTCAGAGAAAAAAATCCTATCTGTCTTAAAGAAGTATAGAAAACTGTCTCAAGAAATTCGCAGCGGGATTTCGCAAATTAATTATGCACCTACAAAAAGCAACGATGAATTGCTAAATCTCTATATGAACGATGGCAATCAGGTGATCGTAAATATTTCCAACCTAACAAAACAAATGCAATATTATCCACAGGTTGCAAAAGATATGAAGGAAAAAGGCATTGTGGACATGGAGGTAGGAATTTTTACTTATGCCTACCCGAAAGAAGAGAAAAAAACAACTGAGAGTTCAGAGCCACAAGAGAGTGAAAATCAATAAAAATCAATAAAATTTCCACATATTTTTTCATTAACAGGTTTCTAAATGTCCGCTTTTTGTGGTAGAATTGGTAGCAGTGAATAAATTAATCAAATGGTATATAAATACGAGCAGTATTTGTTCGCGGTATATGGAATAAAGTAGGAGGGAATCCCATTCATGGCAAAGACGGGAATGTATGTAGGTCTTGATATTGGTACTACTTCTGTAAAAGTTGTAGTTGCTGAATATGTGGACAACCAAATGAACATCATTGGTGTAGGGAATGCTAAATCAGAAGGAATCAATCGCGGAATCATCGTCGATATTGAAAAAACAGTCCAAGCAATTCAACGTGCAGTAAAACAAGCAGAAGAAAAAGCAGGTATTCAAATCCGCAGTGTGAGTGTCGGTGTACCGGCAACGCTGTTAGAAGTTGAAAATTGCCAAGGAATGATTGCTGTTAACAGTGAATCAAAAGAAATTACCGATGAGGATGTTCGTAATGTGGCATCTGCCGCTTTAGTCCGTTCTACACCTCCAGAAAGACAAATTATCACGATTTTACCGCAAGAATTTACCGTTGATGGCTTTGAAGGAATCAAAGATCCACGCGGAATGATTGGCGTTCGTTTAGAGATGTTCGGTGTTGTATATACAGGACCGAAAACGATTCTTCACAATATTCGTAAATGTGCAGAAAAAGCCGGTCTGGTCGTCAATGAACTGGTGATCACACCTCTTGCATTAACCGAAACAATTTTGTCTGACGGCGAAAAAGATTTCGGTACGACCGTAATCGACATCGGCGGCGGTCAAACAACGACTTCGGTCATGCACGACAAGCAGTTGAAATTTACGCACGTCAACCAAGAAGGCGGCGAGTATGTAACCAAAGATATCTCGACTGTTTTGAATACATCCTTCAATAATGCAGAAGCATTAAAAATCAATTATGGGGATGCTTATCCTGAACGTACTTCAGCTAGTGAAGAATTTCCTGTTGATGTGATTGGGAAATCTGAACCAGTAAAAATCGATGAACGTTACCTTTCAGAAGTAATCGAAGCACGGATGGAACAAATTTTTGCTAAATCAAAAGAAGTTTTAGAAGAAATTGATGCTTTGAGTTTACCGGGCGGTGTGATTTTGACCGGTGGTGCAGCAAGTTTACCAGGTGTTGTTGACTTGGCACAAGAAATCTTCGATACGAATGTTAAGTTATATGTGCCAAATCACATGGGCTTGCGTAATCCGGTATTTACCAATGTCATCAGTATCGTTGATTATACAGCGAACCTTAGTGAGGTCTATCAATTAGCAAAAACAGCTGTAACCGGCGAAAAAGTACAACCGGTGCAACAAGCAGCCGTTCAACAAGAAATCAACTATGAAACCTTTGACCATCCAGAAGAAACATATGAAGAAGAACCAGAAGAAAAAACTGGTGGAAGTGTAACTGATAAAATCAAAGACTTCTTTTCCAATATTTTCGACTAATCAACCTCAGGAGGAGTACACACTATGGAATTTTCAATTGATAACAACATCAATGACGGCGCTGTGATTAAAGTAATCGGTGTCGGCGGTGGCGGCGGCAATGCTGTGAATCGTATGATTGAAGAAAATGTAAAAGGCGTTGAATTTATCGCAGCAAATACCGATGTTCAAGCCTTAAAAAATTCAAAAGCTGAAACGGTCATTCAATTAGGACCTAAATATACCCGTGGTCTTGGTGCTGGCTCACAGCCGGAAGTTGGACAAAAAGCAGCAGAAGAAAGTGAAGAATCAATTCGTGAAGCTTTAGACGGCGCAGATATGATTTTTATCACTGCTGGTATGGGTGGCGGAACTGGTACTGGTGCCGCACCGATCGTAGCGAAGATTTCAAAGGAAATCGGCGCATTGACTGTGGGTGTTGTTACACGTCCATTCACTTTTGAAGGACCAAAACGCGGTCGCTTTGCAGCAGAAGGTATTGCAAAACTAAAAGAAAATGTAGATACATTGTTGATTATTTCCAACAACCGTTTGTTGGAAGTTGTTGATAAGAAAACGCCAATGTTGGAAGCATTCCGTGAAGCAGACAATGTCTTGCGACAAGGTGTTCAAGGAATTTCTGATTTAATCACTGCACCAGGCTATGTCAATCTTGACTTTGCCGATGTAAAAACAGTGATGGAAAATCAAGGAACAGCTTTAATGGGAATCGGTGTTGCTAGTGGTGAAGACCGTGTGATTGAAGCAACGAAGAAAGCTATTTCTTCTCCATTGTTGGAAACATCCATCGATGGTGCAGAACAAGTCCTGCTAAATATTACCGGTGGATTGGATATGACGTTATTTGAAGCACAAGATGCATCAGATATCGTTGCAAATGCCGCAACTGGTGATGTGAACATCATTCTTGGTACTTCTATCAGTGAAGATCTAGGCGATGAAATTCGCGTAACAGTTATTGCGACAGGAATTGATCCAACAAAAAAGGAAAATCGGTCAAACCGGTCATCCCGACAAAGTCAACTTCATAATGTTCCCCAAAAACCTGTCTTAGACATGGAACAAGCAAAACCTGTTCAAGAAGAAGACAACGCATTTGGAGATTGGGATATTCGCAAAGAACAAAATGTTCGCCCAAGAGTTGATGACACACAATTTGAAAACATCGAAAAAAAAGAATTCGATACGTTCAATCGTGATGAAGTGAAGTCAAATGACGACGATGAATTAAGTACACCACCATTTTTCCGTCGTAAACGATAGGAGGCAGAGCACATGATTTCTGACAACTTGCGGGAGGTCCGACAAGAGATACAGAATTCATGTGCTCTTGTTGGTAGAAACGAGGATTCGGTTACCCTCGTAGCTGTAACAAAGACGATCGATGTTGAGAAAACAAAAGACGTCCTCCGAGCTGGTGTGTTGAATTGCGCAGAAAACCGTGTAGAAAAATTCTTAGAGAAAAAACAAGAAATGACTGATTTTCCACAGGTTATATGGCATTTCATTGGTAATTTGCAGCGGAGAAAGGTAAAATTGATTATAAATGAGATAGACTATTTTCATGCCCTTGACAGCTTGAAACTTGCTGGAGAAATCCAAAAGCGAGGGGAAAAAGTTATCAAGTGTTTTGTTGAAGTTAATATTTCTGGGGAAAGTACAAAACAGGGGATTTCTCCTGATCAACTTTCAGAATTTATTTCGGAATTGGCTGCCTTTGATAAAATTCAAGTCGTTGGACTGATGACGATGGCACCTTTTGATTCCACCCAAGAAGAGCAGCGGGAAATTTTTCGCAGACTACGTTTACTTCAAGAAAATGAGCAGAAAAAGCAGCTATCTTATGCCCCTTGCACAGAATTGAGTATGGGGATGAGCAATGATTATTCCGTTGCTATCCAAGAAGGAGCAACCTTTATACGGGTAGGAACAGCATTGGTAAAAGACATGTAAAAGGAGGAAATTAGATGTCGATCTTTAGTAAGGCAGCGAATTTTTTTGGTTTGGCTGATGAAGATTACGAGTATGAAGAATATGCAGCTCCTAAACAGACTGTCGTTCAAGCGACACCGGCAGTATCAAAAACTGCTGCAACTTCAAATCGTTATTATAACAACACAAATGTGGCGGTTGCTAAAAGTGAACCAGTATCAACACCAAAACCGCAAGCACAATCTCAGTCTCATCCTGCAGAAGAAAAAAAGGTTGTTTCTCTGCACCAGACACAACCGCAGACACAACGTTCTTTAAGAAAAAAAGCGGAGTCTCGGGAAAGTCAGTCTGGAAAAATTACGATTTTGGAGCCGAGAGTTTATTCTGAAGCGATGAATATTGCAAAGCATGTATTGAATAACGAATCGGTGTTGGTTAATTTTCATCTGATTGAAGAAGAACAGGCGCGTCGTATCGTTGATTTTTTGACAGGAACTGTCTATGCACAAGATGGTGATATCAAACGAGTGGGGGATGAAATCTTTCTTTGTACCCCAAGTGGTGTTGAAATCGATGGCGCTGCCCAAAGTTTAATGGACACGAATATGTTCGATCTATAAACTTACAAATGGTCAGTTCCACTTGTATCAATAAGTTAGTGGAACAAGGAGGAAGCACTTATTAGCACATTACTTTATTATTTTAATCAAGCAATTTATTTTTATACGATTTTATTAGTGATCTATGCATTGCTTTCGTGGTTTCCCGGTGGGTATCAGTCAGCACTCGGACGCTTTTTAAAAAAAATCTGTGAACCATATTTAAGTCTTTTTGACCGATTGCCCTTACATGTTGGACCGATTGATTTTACGATTGCGGTTGCAGTCATCGTTTTGAATTTGGCAAGTCGGGCAATTACGATGATTCTGTTTAGAATAATGTAAAAAAAGGGGGAGTTTCTTTGAATGCAAATGTCTATCAACATTTCCGCACAGAAGAGCACCCTTTTGTTGACGCCGTTCAAGATTGGATTGAACAGGTTCAAATGCAGTACGCACCTTACTTGACCGATTTTTTAGATCCGCGGCAAGCATACATTGTGGAGACGCTGGTTCGACAGTCGACCGATTTGAAATTCCAATTTTATGGTGGGTATGAGCAGGCAGAACGTCAGCGTTGTTTGATTTTTCCTGATTATTACGAACCGACGAGTAGTGATTTTGAGATTACGCTTTTTGAAATCAACTACCCAACAAAATTTGCCTCTTTGAGCCATGGAAAAGTTCTTGGCACTCTGGTTGGAACGGGAATCAAACGGGAATTTTTCGGTGACATTATTTCTGACGGCACCAACTGGCAGGTTTTTGTTGCGACAGAGGTCAGCAGCTTTGTCCAATTGCAGGTGACTAAAATTGGCAATGTCAGTGTTCGTTTGGAAGAAAAAAATTATACGGATATTTTGATTCCTAAAGATGGTTGGACGGAAGAACGGGCAACAGTCAGTTCTTTGCGGTTAGATACAGTTGTATCCAGTATCTATAATATTTCTCGTCAGCGTTCAAAACAGCTAATTGAGGCAGGAAAAGTAAAGGTGAATTGGGCGGAGGCTGCACGACCAGATTTTGTTCTGGATTTACTGGATATCGTTTCAGTAAGAGGATTTGGTCGTTTACAGATTCAAGGGTTAGAAGGAACAACAAAAAAAGAAAAGATCCGGCTGTTGCTTGGTGTGTTACGTAAATAATGAATAAAGGTGGAATAAACTATGGCACTATCTCCATTAGACATCCAAAATAAGAGCTTTCCGGTAAAAATGAGAGGCTACAATCAAGACGAAGTTGATGACTTTTTAGACCTGATTGTTCGTGACTACGAAGAATTGGTTCAAAAAAATCGTGAAATGGAAAAATCATTGAAACATGCGGAAGAAAAATTGGAATATTTCAATGAACTGAAAGATGCATTGAATCAATCAATCATCGTGGCACAAGACACAGCAGACAAAGTTAAAACAAGCGCCAGCAAGGAATCGGAAGTGATCGTGACCTCTGCACAAAATAAAGCGGATGAAATGATTGCAACGGCTGAAAAGCAAGCACATCAACTAACGACTTCTGCAGAACAACGAGCAAAAGATATCTTGAATGATGCTACACAAAATGCGCGTCAATTAGCAACGGAAACCAATGATTTGAAGACGAAAACACGGGTCTTCCATCAAAATCTGGCGTTGATGTTGCAATCACAACTGGAACAAGTCAAGAGCCCAGAGTGGGATGAAATCTTAAAACCATTTTCAAGTTATGTACAAGATGGACATGAAGTTTTCAAAGAACTTGTTGCAAAAGAGCTTGACAATGAAAATGGTTCTGAAGTAAACTCAGAGGCAGAAGCAAATGATAATTCTGGTGTTTCCATTGTTGAATCAAGTGAAAAAATCATCGGTGTTCCAGAAAAAACGGAAGTAACCACGCTTGATGATGCAAAAGAACTTTTAAATAAAATCGAAGAAACCAATAAGTAGAACAGAAAAGCTATTTGTATTTTAAAAGCGAGCTAGTGATAGTGAGAGTCTAGTGAAACCCTACAAATAGAAAGATCCTCTACCAGTTTTGATTTTGAAAATCAGTAAAAATCAACGGGTAATTCCGTTAACGATTACAAGAGGAAATCTAGTTTTAGATTTCATATTTTGGGTGGTACCACGACAAACGTTCGTCCCTTTTTGGGAGGAGCGTTTTTTTATTTGAAAAATTTTTTGGAAACAAC
This sequence comes from Enterococcus sp. JM9B, assembly GCF_009933265.1. Lineage (NCBI taxonomy): Bacteria > Bacillati > Bacillota > Bacilli > Lactobacillales > Enterococcaceae > Enterococcus > Enterococcus sp. JM9B. The sequence continues at coordinate 131,684 of NZ_MAEK01000031.1, forward strand.
AGAAATGGATTTGCACAACGAGACTTTCGTTAATTGATTAAAAGGAGCGGGTCAAAGATGAAAATCAAAGATACCTTACATCTTGGAAAAACAGCTTTTCCAATGCGGGGCAATTTGCCTAATCGAGAAGTTGAATGGCAAAAAGAATGGGAAGAAAATGAATTATACCAACGTCGTCAAAAATTAAACGAAGGAAAACCAACCTTTGTTTTACATGATGGACCACCCTATGCAAACGGCAATATCCATCTTGGACACTCACTAAATAAAATCAGTAAAGATATTATTATCCGTTCAAAATCGATGTCTGGCTTTCGTTCGCCTTATGTCCCTGGATGGGATACCCACGGACTGCCAATCGAACAAGTATTGGCGAATAAAGGAATCAAACGCAAAGAAATGACGTTAGCGGAATATCGTGAAAAATGTAAAGAATATGCGTTGACTCAGGTGGACAAACAGCGCAGTGATTTTAAACGTTTAGGTGTTTCCGGTGATTGGGATCATCCATATGTTACATTGGATCCTGCGTATGAAGCGGCTGAAATTCGCGTTTTTGGCAAGATGGCTGAAAAAGGCTATATCTACAAAGGATTGAAACCAATTTATTGGTCACCGTCCAGTGAATCTTCCTTAGCAGAAGCCGAAATCGAATATAAGGATGTAAAATCAGCTTCGATCTACGTGGCCTTTAAAGTCGTTGATGGCAAAGATTTGTTGGATACCGATACATCATTTATTATCTGGACCACGACACCTTGGACGTTACCGGCTAACTTAGGAATTTCTGTTCACCCTAAATTTGCCTATTTGCAAGTTGAAGCGGATGGCAAAAAATATGTGGTGGCAAAAGACTTATTAGAAACGGTTTCGACAGAATTAGGCTGGCAAAAAGTCACTGTCTTGCAAGAGTTCTCTGGAAAGCAATTGGAATACATGACTGCACAACATCCATTTTATGATCGTACGTCTTTAGTCATGTGTGGCGAACACGTAACCTTGGATGCTGGTACTGGACTTGTTCATACCGCTCCTGGTCATGGGGAAGACGACTATATTGTGGGTAAAAAATATCATTTGGATGTGTTATCTCCTCTTGATGATCGCGGTGTTTTCACAGATGAAGCACCAGGATTTGAAGGAATTTTTTATGACAAAGCAAATCCAATGGTCACAAAATTATTGGAAGAAAAAGGCGCTCTGCTGAAATTAGATTTCTTCACCCATAGCTATCCCCATGATTGGCGGACGAAAAAACCCGTTATTTTCCGGGCTACACCGCAATGGTTTGCTTCAATCGATAAATTCCGTCAAGATATTTTGGATGAAGTTGAAAAAGTTGATTGGATTATTCCTTGGGGAAAAACACGTTTATACAATATGATTCGTGACCGGGGAGATTGGGTAATTTCTCGTCAACGGGCGTGGGGTGTGCCATTACCAATTTTCTATGCAGAAAACGGTGAGGCCATCATTACACCGGAAACAGTGGAACATGTTGCTCAGTTATTTGCTGAATTTGGTTCAAATGTTTGGTTTGAACGGGAAGCCAAGGAATTGTTGCCTGCAGGCTTTAGCCACCCAGGTTCACCAAATGGAACGTTTACAAAAGAAAATGATATCATGGATGTTTGGTTTGATTCTGGCTCATCTCATGAAGCGGTCCTTCGTCAACGTCCTGAATTGACTTTCCCGGCTGATATGTATTTGGAAGGATCAGATCAATATCGCGGGTGGTTCAACTCCAGTATCACTACCAGTGTAGCAATCAATGGTATTGCTCCATATAAAGCAGTGCTTTCCCAAGGCTTTACCCTAGATGGTGAAGGACGTAAGATGAGTAAATCATTAGGAAACACCATTGTACCTGAAACGGTAATCAAGCAAATGGGTGCTGATATTTTACGACTATGGGTCAGCAGTGTTGATTATGAAGCAGATGTCCGAGTTTCAATGGATATTTTGAAACAAGTTGCAGAAGTTTATCGAAAAATTCGTAACACGATGCGCTTCTTGTTGGCAAATACTGCCGATTTTGATCCTAAAAAAGATGCGGTTCCTTATGAAGACTTGCGTTCCGTAGATAAATATATGACTGTACGCTTGAATCAAGTGGTGAAAGAATTGCGTGGAGGCTACGAAAGCTATAACTTCCTGCATATCTACAAAACAGTAATGAATTTTCTGACGGTAGATCTTTCCTCTTTCTATTTGGATTTTGCAAAAGATGTTGTGTATATTGAAGCAGAAAATGATCCGCAACGTCGCTGCATGCAGACGGTATTCTATCAAACCGCTGTGGCTTTGACAAAATTATTAACGCCAATCATTCCTCATACAGCAGAAGAAATCTGGTCTTTCTTGAGTGAAGAGGAAGAATATGTACAATTGGCTGAATTCCCAGCATATGAAGAATTTGCAAATCAACAAGAATTGTTGGATACTTGGACAGCATTTATGGATTTCCGTGATGATGTTTTGAAGGCGTTAGAAGAAGCACGGAACAAAAAATTAATCGGTAAATCGTTAGAAGCAAAACTAACTGTTTATCCAAATGAACAAACTGCTGCAATGCTAAAAGCAGTAGATGAAAACATTGCACAATTACTGATTGTTTCACCAGATTATTTTGAAGTGAAGGCTGCCGGAACACCGGTACCTGATGAAGCACATCAATTTGAAGAGGTTGCTTTACTGGTGGAAAAAGCAGATGGTGTAGTTTGTGACCGTTGCCGACAAGTCCGAAAAGATGTCGGTTCAGATGAAAAACTGCCAACTCTTTGTAGACATTGTGCGCATATTGTTGAAGAAAACTTTGCGGAAGCAGTAGCAGAAGGTTTCGAAAACTAAAAAAGCACTTCCCGATTTCAAGTCGGGAAGTGTTTTTTTAATCTAATAAATTGCGTTCGCGGTACCATTCATCTGGTTGCCAGATCCACTCGAAGCCATCTTTTTCCAGCAGGTCAAAGGCCGCTTGTGGCCCCATTGTTCCAGCTGCGTAGTTCGGAAAGTCTGGAGTATCCTTATCCCAAACACCACGGATTACATCAACGATTCGCCAAGATTGAGCAACTTCATCCCAATGGGTGAAGTTTGTACTGTCACCGTTTAAGGCATCGAAAATTAAGCGTTCATAAGCTTCTGGGCTGTTTTCTACTGCCTCGGCACTATTGCGGTAATCCAATTTGACCGGATGGGTATTGAAGCCCTGTCCGATTTCTTTGCCGTTAAGAGAAAGGCTGAAACCTTCTGTTGGTTGAATATAAATCGTCAAAACATTTTGTGGGAGCTTTTTATTTTCGCAAGGTTCCTTGATGTCGGCTTTAAATAAATTGACAGGCACTTGTTTGAAAACGATATTGATACGGGTTCCTTTTTCCGTCAGACGTTTACCGGTCCGAACATAAAAAGGAACGCCAGACCAACGGAAATTATCGATTTTAAATTTACCGGCAACAAAGGTCTCGGTTGTAGAGGTTTCGCTGACATTTGGTTCTTCCCGGTAGGAGGCAAAATTTGTGCCTTCCAAACTTCCGCTGCTGTATTGTCCTCGGACAAAGTTTTCTCGCACTTCATCTTCTGTATAAACTCGGACTGCGTTCAATGCTTTGATTTTTTCACCACGAATTTCTTGATCTGAAAAAGCAGCTGGTGGTTCCATCGCTAACAAAGATAAGATTTGCAGAATATGGTTTTGGACCATATCTTTTAAGGCACCGCTACGGTCGTAATAACCGCCGCGATCCTCCACGCCTAAACTTTCTGTCAACGTAATCTGCACGTTGTCGATATAGCGATTGTTCCACATAGATTCAAAAATATTATTTGCAAAGCGGATTGCAGAAATATTTTGGATCATCTCTTTGCCTAGGTAATGATCGATCCGATAAATTTCATTTTCGGAAAACACCGCATTAATCTCTTCATTCAATTGTTTGGCTGTTTCATAATCGGAGCCAAAAGGTTTTTCAATGATGATGCGATGGAATCCAGTAGAATCCAGCATTCCTTGTGATTGCAGGTGTTCTACGATTACCCCAAAGAAATTAGGCGACATTGCCAAATAGTAAAGACGATTGCCGTCAAGCTGGTACTTTTGATCTAGTGTATCGGTCAATTTCTTTAACGTGAGATAGTGCTCAGTATCTTGCACATCATGGGATTGGTAATAAAAATGAGCGGCAAATTTTTCAGCTTCTTCTTCTGTTGGATTTAGAGAAGCGATGGTTTCTTTAACGATGCCGCGATAATGTTCATCGCTCCAAGGCCGACGAGCCGTTCCAATCACGGCAAATTGTTCTTGAATGTCACCTTTTCGATACAAACGGAAAAGGGAAGGATAAAGCTTTCGTTGTGCTAAATCCCCGGTCGCACCAAAAATGGTGAAGAGAACTTTTTTATTTTCTGACATAGGTCTCACTCCTTATCTAATGGATCAACAAAAATCGTACTTGCTGCTTTGTAGCTTACAGCGATGGTTTTTTGATCATTTTTGATTGTGATCGGACCTTCGTAGGCAGCAACATCGATAATTTCATATTCTTCATGGATTTTCAAATCGATAGCGACAAGATAATCCAGTAATTCACGTTCATCTAAAACCCGAGCGATTCTCAAGGAAGTTCCGATGCCATAATCAGCCAAGGTTTGGCGTTTTTCTTCATGGATGGTTTCTTCAAATCGAGGGATTTTTCCGCCGTGGGGGCAATATTCCGGGGTGCCTAAATAGTTTTCCAGCCGTTTTGCAAGACGTTCGGAAGTGACGTGTTCCAAAACCTCTGCATCGTCATGAACTTCATTCCACGAATAATTCAAATGTTCAACGAGAAAAACTTCCCATAGGCGATGCTTACGGATCAAAGTACTGGCAGATTTCAAGCCTTTTTGTGTTAGCTGAACCCCTTGATAGGGGGAATGTTCCACAAGTTCTTCTTTTACTAATTTTGAAATCATTTCGCTGACGGAGGCTGCGGATACATCTAAGCCAGCCACGATTTGTTTGTTGCTGATTTTGTTTTCATCGCCGCCTAATTCTAGAATTATTTTTAAATAATCTTCACGATTTGGAGTCATTCTCACTCACCCTTTCCATCAACGACTATCCTAGTAAATTCTACCAAAAAAGCTCAGCATTTACTATTATTAATCATTACAAAAAAATCGAAGCTTCCGCCTCGATTTTTTAGCGTTTATGCCCAGTCACCGTTGCGGAACACTGGTACGGTAGAACCGTCCTCGCGAATCCCGTCGATCGACATTTGATCAGAGCCTACCATGAAATCAACGTGTGTTTGGCTGCGATTTAATCCGGCAGCGTCCAATTCTTCTTCGCTCATTTCCGTGCCTCCTTGGATGCTGAAGGCATAGGCGGAACCTAATGCCAAGTGATTGGAGGCATTTTCGTCAAACAACGTATTGAAGAAGGTAATCCCGGATTGTGAGATTGGGGACGGATCAGGAACTAAGGCAACTTCACCTAAGTGGGTAGCGCCTTCGTCTGTCTCTAATAATTTTTTCAAGACTTCTTGTCCTTGTTTTGCGGAGAAATCAACGACTTTTCCATTTTTGAAAGTAAAAGTCATTCCGGAAATAATCGTTCCCGCATAGCTTAAAGGTTTCGTGCTGGAGATATAGCCATCTACCCGACGGCTGTCAGGTGCAGTAAAAACTTCTTCCGTTGGCATATTTGCCATGAATTTTTCGTTGCGGGCATTAAAACTACCGGCGCCTTCCCAAAGGTGATTCTTAGGCAAGCCAATCGTCAGATCTGTTCCCGGAGCAGTGTAATGCAGCGCAGTGAATTGTTCTTTATTTAATTCATCTGCTTTTTTTTGCAATTTTTCGTCGTGGGCTTTCCAAGCAGCTACAGGATTTGCTTCGTAGATACGGGTAGTTTTGAAAATTTCGTCCCACAAACGGTCTTGGGCTGTTTCTGGTGTATCATTTGGAAAAACTTTTTGTGCCCAGTCTTGGCCAGCGGCGGCTACCACAGTCCAGCTAACTTTATTTGCTTGGGTAGCTTTTCGCAGATTCAATAAAGCTTTTCCGCTGGCTGCTTGGTAGGTTGCCACGCGATGAGTATCAATTCCAGCCAGTGAATCAGGATTGGAAGAGACAACACTAATGCGGCTGGCACCTTTTTTCACCCAATCGTCGGCTTGGTCGACTTTATATTGCGGTACCGTTTCAATTCGGTCTTGGGCTGCGAACGCTAGAAATTCTTTTTGGACAAAATCATCGGTCCACTGAACAATGACTTCTGATGCACCAAGTTCATAGGCTTTTTTTGTAAGTAAGCGGGCTAATTCTGCTTGTTCCACACTGATTTGAATAACAATTGTGTGTCCTTTTTGAACATTGACACCCACCTCTGTAATCAGTTGTGCATATTTGTTTAGATATTCTTTAAAATTTGCGAGTACCATAATTTACCTCCTAAAGGGTTTTAATAATTAGATAACCATTTTTATGATAACACTGGGAAAATGACAAGACAACAAAAGTGCTGTGATTTTGAAAAATTTTTTTGATGTTGAAAAAACAAGTGAAATTATTTCTATAAATTGAAAAGAAGAAAAAAGAGTTTTTGTCAGATAAAAAAAAACATGATACAATAAATTCAGGCAAAAAATGAAAGCGATATACAAAATGACGAAGGAGATTAAAATATCATGGCAAGAAAGAAAACAATTACCCGAGATCAAATTTTAGATGCGGCGTATGATGTTGTTGCGGCAGATGGATTTGCTCGCTTTACGGCAAGAAATATCGCTGCAGAGATGAATTGCTCGACACAGCCGATTTATTTAGAATTTCAAAACATGGATGATTTAAAAAATGCGCTGATTGACAAAATTTTAAATTATTTAGCGACCGATGTTTTTCCGATTGAACATACAGGCAATACGATTATTGACTTAGCGTTGAACTACATAGAATTCGCCACCACCAAACGACGACTTTACCGCGCAATGTATTTGGAAGAATACGGCGGCGGAAAAAAAATCCAGAAATTTTCTTACGATTATTTTGTTCAAGCTGTAAAAGATGATGAAAACTACCAAAACTTATCTCAGGAAGAATTGGAAGAACTTCATATGGGTACTTGGATCGTTGCGACGGGTATTGCTTCCTTGATGTCTTCAGGAATCATTGCTCCGACAGAAGATCAGATCAAAGGATTGATGGAAGAAAGTATCAGAGATATTCTCAATGACCAGTTGGCGGTACAATTAAACTATTAAGCCTGTTAAAAAAAGACAAAAAGAGGGACGCGTCAGTTAAGCGCGTCCCTCTTGCTTCGTCAACTTATTTTGCTGCTTCGACAAGTTTTTTGGCGAAGGTCTCCAGATTTTCGATATCTTCTTCTTCGGCGTTCAAATCAACTTTGACACTTTCCGCTCCTTTTGTGGCACCGGTTTTGGCAAAGACAGCGTCAAAATCGTCGATGGATTTGCAGAAATCATCATAAAACGTGTCTCCAGATCCGCAAACACCATAAATTTTTCCGCTCAGATCAAGTTCTTGCAGATCTTCATAAAAATCAACGATCTCATCTGGCAGTTCACCATCACCATATGTATAGGTCGCTACGATGCAAATATCTGCATCTTCAAATTCGTCGGCATCCACTTGTGTACATTCATTGATTTCGACATCAATCGCTAAGTTTTCCATTGCTTCGGCAACGATATCCGCGATTTCTTCTGTATTTCCAGTCATACTAGCATAAACGATTTTTGCTACAGTCATGAGGTTCCTCCTACGATTTCTCTATAAACTATTCCTTCTAGGCTCGGCTTAATTATAGCAAATGTAGGTTGGAAAGAAAACTCCTCCCGAAGTGAAATAAACAGCATTTGGCGAAAAATCGCTACTATGGTAAAATAAGAACGATTTGAAAAGAGGAGATAGTAAAATGATTACATTAAAATCAGCAAGAGAAATTGAATTAATGAAGGAATCTGGTGAATTATTGGCGGAAGTCCATAAACAGTTGCGCACATTTATCAAACCAGGTGTTTCAAGCTGGGATATCGAAGTCTTTGTTCGCAATTTTATTGAAAGCCATGGCGGAGTTGCCGCACAAATTGGCTTTGAAGGCTATAAATATGCGACTTGTTGTAGTGTCAACACAGAAATCTGTCATGGATTTCCTCGCAAGCAACCATTGAAAAATGGGGATTTGATTAAAGTGGATATGTGTATTGATTTAAAAGGTGCGATGTCTGATTCTTGCTGGTCCTATGTTGTAGGTGATTCTACACCTGAATTGGACCACTTGATGGAAGTAACCCGTAAATCCATGTATTTGGGAATTGAACAGGCTGTTATCGGCAATCGAATCGGTGACATCGGTCATGCAATCCAAACTTATGTAGAAGGGGAAAGTCTTTCTGTTGTTCGGGATTTTGTTGGACATGGCATTGGACCAACAATCCACGAAAGTCCTTCAATTCCTCATTATGGTGAAGCAGGAAAAGGACTGCGTTTAAAAGAAGGAATGGTCATCACCGTAGAACCTATGGTCAATACCGGAACATGGAAAATGAAGATGGACCCAAATGGTTGGACAGCCTACACCTTAGATGGTGGATTAAGCTGTCAGTTTGAACACACGATTGCTATTACAAAAGACGGGCCAAAAATTTTGACTTCTCAAGGGGAAGAGGGAACTTACTAAGCAGCAAGAAATGGAGAATGCAATGAAATTTATTCGTAAGTTACAAAACAACACGAAAGTTATGCGCTTTTTTAAAACGACATACACTCGCTTTATGACTTCGGAAATGGGTACGTCATCAATCGTAGTTGCCTATTATTTATTGCTTTCTCTTTTTCCTTTAGTGATTGCTATCGGAAATGTGCTGCCGTTTTTGTCTATTGACCCAAATTCTGTGCTCCCTTACGTCAGAGAGCTGATCCCTCAGCAGGTGTATCAATTTATCGGACCAGCGATTGAAAATCTTTTGACACAAGGCTCAGGAGGACTTTTATCGATTTCGGCGTTAGTCACGATTTGGTCAGCTAGTCAAAGTATCAACGCCCTGCAAACAGCAATGAACAAAGCCTATGGGGTAGAAAACCGCAAGAATTTTATTCTGGTACGGTTGGTTTCGCTCGTCACAATTGTTTTCTTTATGGGAGCAATCGTTGGGGTGACACTGGTTCTCGGTTTTGGTAAGATTGTTTTAGATGTATTGCAACCCGTTCTGCATTTTCCCGGAACCATTATCGATACGTTCCAAACTTTGAAGTGGCCGTTGACAATCGTGATTTTGCTGATTGTAATGATGCTGATTTATTGGTTAGTGCCCAACGCGAAAATCAAAGTTCGCTCGACTGTACCGGGAGCGATTTTTGCTACGGTGGGTTGGATGCTTTTGGGACAATTATTTGGTCTTTATGCAAAATTTTTTGCCGCACGACTCAGCGGCTATCAAATTATTGGAAGTTTTATCGTCTTGATGCTTTGGCTGAATCTGGCTGCAACAATCATCATCCTTGGGGGTATCATTAATGGGATTATCGAAGAGACGGTGACTGGAAAAGAAGTGGAAGAACGCAAAAGTACAGTATCGGAGCTTTCCGCAAAATTCAGTGAAAAAAAGAAAGATTAACTATCTAGAAAGAGAGCTTGCTCAATGGGATTTACTTTTCGTTTTATCGTTAGATTATTTACAACCATGTTGCTTTCGCTGGTTTTAACGCCAATCGTGAAACTACTGGCATTTCAAATCGGCGCAGTCGACAAACCGGGTGCAAGAAGAATCAATACGAAGACGATGCCGACAGCAGGCGGGTTGAGTATCTTTCTTTCTTTTTGTATCGCATTGTTGTGGGAGTACAATGACACGCTGGCTTTTCATTATGTCTGGCCGATGCTGCTTGGTGGGGCTATCGTGGTTATCACCGGATTATTAGATGACGTATTTGAACTTTCTCCCATGCAAAAAACGCTGGGAATCTTGTTGGCGGCACTGGAAACCTTCTTTGTCGCAGATATTCGCATCAGCACCTTTACTTTACCTTTCTTTGGTCAATTTGATCTTGGCTGGTTGAGTTTACCGGTGACAATTTTATGGATTCTGGCGATTACCAACGCAGTGAATCTGATTGATGGATTAGACGGTTTGGCAGCGGGGATTTCAATTATCGGGTTAACCACAATCGGCTTGATCAGTTACTTCTTTTTGCCAACGAGAGGCGTTTTTCTAGCCATCATCATTTTTTCTCTGGTGGCTGCAATCATTGGCTTTTTTCCCTATAATTTTTATCCGGCAACGATTTATCTGGGAGACACCGGGGCGCTGTTTTTAGGCTTTATGATTTCGATTCTGTCCTTACAGGGGTTAAAAAATGCGACATTTATTACCATTTTGACACCGATGTTTATTTTGGGTGTGCCTATCACAGACACGGTTTATGCCATCATCCGTCGTCGCTTCAACAAACAACCGATTTCTTCGGCAGATAAAATGCACCTGCATCATCGGTTGTTATCACTGGGCTTTACGCACCGCGGCGCAGTTTTGACAATTTATGCGTTAGCTTTGGTTTTTTCATTCATTGCGCTGTTGATGAATTATGCAAGCACTTGGGCGACGATTTTATTGTTGATCAGTACGGCCTTTGGTTTAGAGATTTTTATCGAGTTGATCGGTCTGGTGGGAGAAAATCGGCAGCCGTTGATGCGGACGTTAAAATTTCTAGGGAATCGCCAGTTTCGCCAATCTGTTTTAGACAAAAACCAAAAAGAATCGGATGAAACAGAAGATACAGAAAAAAGGAAAAAAGATTCGGATGACCACTCAGATTCAGCGGAATAACAATCAAAGAAAACTGACAGCTTGTTGGTTTTCTTTTTTTGTAAAAAATTGGTTGAAAGGAAATAGATCCGCTTGACATATGAATGACCAATCATTTATAATCAAAAATGAAAGAGCATTCATATGTTTGTGAGGGGAGGAATTTTCAATGGAAAAGAAATATACATTGGATGGCTTGGATTGTGCCAGTTGTGCGGCAAAAATCGAACAGGCGGTTACAAAATTGCCGGGTGTAGAAAAGGCAACGGTCGATTTTGCCACCACTAGAATGTCTATTACCTGTGAAAAGGATACCTGTGACAGTGTGGAAGAGGAAGCAACAAAGCTTATAAAAAAATTAGAGCCAGAGGTCACTGTTAGACCGGCAGAAAAAAAGCAGAACCAAGAAGAAGCTGGTGAATCTCGGCAGGTGCTGCTGCGAATCCTAGTAACTGGTGGACTGTTTTTCGGTCTGATTCTTTTGCAACCAAAGGGGTTATGGCAACCGATTCTATCTATCTTAACGTACCTTTTGATTGGCGGAGATATTGTTAAAAAGGCCGTCTCAAACATTTTTCAAGGGGAAATTTTTGATGAAAATTTTTTGATGACTGTGGCAACGGTTGGAGCTTTGGCAATCGGTGAATACCCGGAAGCCATCGCGGTAATGTGGTTGTACCAAATCGGTGAATTTTTCCAAGATTATGCGGTGGATCGTTCTCGTAAAAATGTGCAGGCGCTGATGGACGTGCGTCCAGACACTGCGCGTATTCGTACGGATGAGGGGGAAAAAATCGTTTCACCGGAAGAAGTAGCCGTGGGTTCTGTAGTGGTAGTCAATCCTGGCGAGCGAGTGCCGTTGGATGGGATTATTGCAGAAGGAAGTGGTTACGTGGATACATCTGCATTAACTGGAGAATCCGTTCCGCAATTTTTAGAACCGGAACAAGAAATTTTAAGTGGAAGCATCAACCAAGAAGGTCGGTTGGCGATTACAGTTACAAAATCCTTTGCCGAAGCAACGGTTAGCAAAATTCTTGATTTAGTAGAAAATGCCAGCAGTCAAAAAGCACCGGCAGAAAAATTTATCACAAAGTTTGCCCGGTACTATACTCCAGCTGTTGTAGGTTTAGCTGCATTGCTTGTGATTTTACCAACGGTATTTTTTCAACAAGATTTTCATGAATGGTTGTATCGGGCGTTGACTTTCTTAGTCATTTCTTGTCCTTGCGCATTGGTGATTTCTGTTCCCCTAAGTTTTTTTGGTGGAATCGGCGGTGCCAGCAAAGCAGGGATTTTGATTAAAGGTAGTAACTATTTAGAAACTTTAGCAACCGTTGAAACGGTAGTTTTTGATAAAACAGGAACATTGACAGAAGGTCGTTTTGCTCTACAACAAATTGAAACTAATTTGCCAGAGGATGAATTTTTGACTTATACTGCTGCGGTCGAGCAATATTCGACTCACCCAATCGCTCGTTCAATCGTAGATGCGGCAAGCAAGTTCAGTTTGCCAAAAGCCGTAAATCTTCAAGAAATTGCCGGTCAAGGCATTCAAGCTAGCGTCAATGGAAAACAATTGTTAGTTGGAAATGAAAAGTTATTTTCAAATGTTCAACTGCCAAGAGTCGAAGCAATCGGCACAACGATTTACGTCGCTATCGATCAGCAATTTGTGGGGTATTTGGTCATTGCCGATCAAATTAAAGAAGATGCAGCTAAAGCAATTCAAGATTTGCGGCAGGTGGGTGTGAAAAATACGGTGATGTTGACCGGAGATAACCATCGAATTGGTGAATATGTTGGGAAAAAATTAGGTCTTTCTCACGTTTTCAGTGAATTGCTTCCAGAAGATAAGGTTGCGCATTTAACTGAAATCATGAAGGAAAAAGGAAATGTTGCTTTTGTTGGGGATGGAATCAATGATGCCCCGGTTTTAGCAACGGCAGATGTTGGTGTTGCGATGGGGGGGTTAGGCAGTGATGCCGCAATCGAGGCGGCAGATGTTGTCATTATGAATGACGCTCCTTCGAAACTAGCAACCGCCATTCGCCTTTCAAGAAAAACCTTGCGGATCGTCAAACAAAATATTGTCTTTGCTTTAGCGGTCAAAGCAGTCGTGTTAGTTCTTGGGGCAATCGGTTTTGCTTCAATGGGTGCTGCGGTTTTTGCTGATGTAGGGGTGACACTACTAGCGGTATTAAACGCCATGCGTTGTTTGCGAGTGAAAGAATAAAATTAGGAAAAACCAGACGAAAAAAATCCGTCTGGTTTTCTTTTAATTGCCGAAAAAAAGACAATAAGCTAAGCTAGTAGTAAAGCGAGGAGGTGTTTGGTAATGAAATTAAGTGAAACGATCACTGAGGCGGCTGAAAAAGTCTATGATTTGTTGAAAACGGAACGATACAAAGTAGCAGTGGATGTCAAGAAAGCAAAAGTAAAAATCTCCGGACAACGCCCGACCCGCCACACCATCAAGTGGCAGTCAAAAAATCATTAAAATAAAAAACTGTTTAGAAGCTTCTAAACAGTTTTTTATTTCTCAATTTCGATACCTAAAACAGTTAAATGACCATTACCTACCAATTTGATAACCAACTTTGCCAGATGGTCTGGTGTCATATCTGAGCTGGTGGTCAACCACCAATGCAGTGTCCCGATAAAAATGGATGTCATATATTCAATAATGAAATCCATAGGAACTTCGATATCATTTTCGGTAATTTTTAAGCGATCGAAGACGTGGGCGTATTGATCGTATAAAATATCTGCAATTTTTTTTCGCAGCAGTTCATTGGAGGACCCGTCCATAATCGTTAAGTAAAAAGCACGATTCTTTTGGATACTCAAATAAATATTGGTCAGTACAAATTCAATTTGTTTTAGCTTAATGCGGTTGCCTTTTACTAATTCCGTTGGATCAAGAATGGCAGAAAAGGCGGTGACTGCGTAATCAAAAATCGTTTCGTATAAATCGGGCTTGTCTTTGTAGTGGGCGTAAAAAGTTGCACGATTAATCATTGCTTCGTCAGCAATGTCTTGGATTGTTACCTGTTCATATCCTTTTTTTTCCACCAGTTTGATAAAGGCCTCAATGATCATCTTATTGGTACGTTTGACTCGTAGATCGGTTTTTTTAGCCATTTGTGAAATTCCTCTCTTTTTACCCGACAAACAATCGTTAATTGTTGTTTATCTCACAATTGAAAGTCCTTTGTTTATTGAAAAATCAACTGCTTCTATTTAAAATAGACATAAGTATTATATCAAACGACTTGTAAGATAATCAACAAAGTGTTTGATTTTTTATGAAAAGGGATGAATCGTATGAAATTAAGAGCAGGTATCGATGTGGGATCAACTACGGTCAAACTGGTGATCCTTGATGAACAAAACCAAACGATTTTTGCAAAATATGAACGGCATTTTTCAGATGTTAAAACGGCGACAAAAAAAATTTTAGAAGAAGCCCAAGCCATTATTGGCAATGCTTCCGTTGCAATGAATATTACAGGTTCCGGTGGAATTGGTCTGGCAGAAGTCTTGGAAATTCCGTTTGTCCAAGAAGTAATCGCTTGTACACGTACAGTAGAAGAAGTGATTCCTCAAACCGATTGTGTGATTGAGCTGGGAGGAGAAGATGCGAAAATCACCTTCTTTGAAGGCTCGTTAGAACAGCGAATGAATGGAAGTTGTGCCGGGGGAACCGGGGCGTTTATCGATCAAATGGCGGTGCTGTTAAAAACAGATGCCAATGGGTTGAATGAGCTGGCAAAAAGTTACCAAACCCTTTACCCAATTGCTTCTCGTTGTGGCGTGTTTGCTAAAACCGATGTGCAGCCGCTGATCAATGAAGGAGCTGCCAAAGAAGATATTGCAGCGAGTATTTTTCAAGCGGTCGTCAACCAAACGATTGCCGGATTAGCTGCCGGTAGAAAAATCAAAGGCAACGTGGCATTTTTAGGTGGTCCGCTGTTTTTCATGTCAGAATTGCGAAAACGATTTATCGAAACGCTGGATATTCAGCCGGAAAATGTAATTTTTCCAGAAAATCCGCAGCTTTTTGTTGCGATGGGTGCAGCTTTTTATGCAGAAACAGCCGAACCAACCACGCTGGCGGATTTATTGACTCGGTTAAATTCCGGGAATCAACAGCAATTAAAACCTAGTGATACGTTGCCGCCACTTTTTGCAGATGAGGAAGCATTGACAGCATTTCATGCGCGTCATGCTAAAGCAACACCGGAAGAAAAAGAATTGGCGCAACATAAAGGGGCAGCTTTTCTTGGAATTGATGCCGGTTCTACGACGACAAAAGTGACCCTAGTCGATGAATCCGGCCGTATTATGTATTCTTTCTATGGAAACAACGAAGGGCAGCCGCTGGAAACAACGATTCGGGTATTAAAAGAGTTGTACCATCAATTACCAGAAGATGTTTTTATTGGCAAAACGGCGGTTACCGGTTATGGCGAACACTTAATCAAAAATGCGTTGAAAGTCGATATCGGTGAAGTGGAAACCATGGCCCATTATAAGGCAGCAAACCATTTTCAACCGGGAGTAGATTTTATTTTGGATATCGGTGGGCAAGATATGAAGGCCATGACCATCAAGGATGGTGTTTTGTCTTCAATCCAATTAAATGAAGCCTGTTCCTCCGGTTGTGGTTCTTTTATCGAGACATTTGCAAAATCATTGAATTACGACGTGAAGGATTTTGCTTTGGCCGCCACACAATCAAAAGCACCGGTAGATCTCGGTTCTCGTTGTACGGTTTTTATGAATTCAAAAGTAAAACAAGTTCAAAAAGAAGGAGCATCGGTTGGGGATATCTCGGCGGGTTTGTCTTATTCAGTCATCAAGAATGCTATCTACAAAGTTATTAAAATTCGTCGTCCCGAAGAACTTGGTGAAAAAATCGTTTGCCAAGGCGGAACCTTTTATAATGAAGCAGTGCTGCGGGCTTTTGAAGAAATCAGTGGTCGTCAAGTCGTTCGACCATCGATTGCTGGATTGATGGGGGCTTATGGTGCGGCATTGATCGCTTTGGAAAATTATGATATTGGCGAAGAAAGCACCATGCTTTCTCTTGAAGAATTGGATGCTTTTACTGCGGAAAAGGAATTTACGCATTGTGGTCTTTGCGAAAATAATTGCATGCTGACCGTGACAATTTTTTCTGATGGTCGTCAGTTTATCACCGGCAATCGCTGTGAACGCGGTGCACGGATCAAAATCAAAAAAGAGGATCGCAAAGTAAATTTAGTGGATTACAAATACAAACGATTATTCAAATATCGTCCTTTACGGAAAAAAGAAGTAACTCGTGGAACGGTTGGGATACCTCGTGTTTTGAACATGTATGAAAATTATCCTTTATGGCATACTTTTTTTACTGATTTAGGTTTTCGGGTAGAATTGTCTCCGCGTTCGAATAAAGGCTTGTATGAAAAAGGCATGGAGACAATCCCAAGCGATACGGCTTGCTATCCGGCAAAAATCACCCATGGACATATTCAAGCATTGATCGATCAAGGAATCCCAATGATTTTTTATCCAGGCGTAATTTTTGAACGACAAGAATCAGCCAATGCCGATAATCACTTTAATTGTCCCATCGTCCAAAGTTATCCGGATGTGATTCGTAATAATGTGGATGACATTCGAGAGGGAAAAGTTGATTACCGCAATCCTTATATCAATTTGGCAAATGAAGCATCCGTAGCTGACGTGCTGTATCAAACTTTCCAAGATTTAGGAATCACTCACGAAGAAATTACAGCCGCATTGCACCATGGGTACGAAGAACTTGAAGGGTTTAAAGAAGATGTCCGGCAAAAAGGGGAAGAAACCTTGGCGATGCTACAGGAAACCCATCAACGTGGAATCGTGGTTTCTGGCCGTCCATATCATTTGGACCCGGAAATCAATCATGGTATTGCTGAAGTTATTACTCAAGAAGGATTCCATGTATTGACAGAAGACAGTATTTCTCATTTGGGTGATGTTGGTAATTTGCGGGTGGTAAATCAGTGGGTCTACCATTCTCGTTTGTATGCAGCAGCCAGAGTAGTTGCAAAATCAAAAAATCTGGAACTGGTTCAACTGAATTCTTTCGGTTGTGGACTAGACGCAGTGACAACGGATCAAGTAGAAGAAATCATGGAGCAATATGGAAAAATCTACACCGTATTGAAAATCGATGAAGGCTCGAATTTAGGTGCGATCCGAATTCGTTTGCGTTCATTAAAAGCGGCAGTAAAAGAGCGGGATAAAATGAATTTTGAGCCGGTTAAACGTTTTGAAGAACCGGAAAAAATCATTTTCACCAAAGAAATGCGAAAACAACATACACTGCTTTTACCAATGTTAAGTCCGATTCATCAATCAGGACTGGTAGATACAGCCTTGAAGGCATCTGGGTACAATGTGGTTTGTTTGCCGGCAGAAGATCGGGAAGCAATCAATGTTGGTTTGAAATTTGTAAACAATGATGCCTGCTATCCTGCAATTATCTCCATCGGTCAACTGGTAGAAGCACTACAAAGTGGAAAATATGATTTAAACAATACCAGTGTACTGATGACACAAACCGGTGGCGGATGTCGGGCAACTAATTATATTCCATTATTGCGTAAGGCATTGAAAGATGCCGGGTTTGGTCAAGTTCCGGTGGTTTCTGTTTCGATGGGGAACAAGGGTGTGGAATCAAATCCCGGCTTCAAGTTCACGTTGCCGATGCTAAAACGATTAGTTGTTGCTTTCTTATACGGCGATCTCTTTGAACGTGTCGTTTATCGGACACGTCCTTATGAATTGGAAGAAGGACAAATTGATCGCATGCATCAAGAGTGGCTGAAAAAAGTTGAAAAAAATATTCGGAATGGTTCGTTGACGCTGTTTAATCGCAACATGAAAAAAATCGTGACGGATTTTGATTCGGTACCATTGTCTGATGAAGTGAAGCCGCGAGTCGGTGTTGTGGGCGAAATCTTGGTAAAATATTCACCAACTGCCAACAATGATATCGTGCGCTTGCTGGAATCAGAAGGTGCTGAAGCGGTGGTGCCAGATATTATTGGCTTCATGAATTATTCTTTGTACAATCAAATTTGGAAATATGAAAATCTTGGCATGGCAAAGAAGAGCAAAACATTGGCAGAATTTGCCATTCGTGTGATTGAATTTGTTGAAAAACCGATGGATAAGGCCTTACGGGCATCCCAACGCTTTGAAGGGATTCATTCCATCTACCAATTGGCAGAGGATGCTGGAAAAATTCTTTCAATCGGTAACCACACGGGGGAAGGTTGGTTCCTAACAGGTGAAATGATCGATTTGTTGAAGAATGACGTCAACAATATCGTTTGTATGCAACCCTTCGGCTGTTTACCAAATCACGTGGTTGGAAAAGGCGTGATTAAAGAATTACGGCACCAATACCCAATGGCAAATATTGCCGCAATCGATTATGATCCCGGGGTTTCCATCGTCAATCAATTGAACCGCATTCGGTTGATGATGGCGACAGCCAATAAAGCAATCAAGAAACAAACGGTACATCAATAAACTGTACCAAAACGAAAACAAGAAGTAACGATATAGCAAAACAGGCTGTTTTTCTCGTGGAAAACAGCCTGTTTTGTATTTTCTATTTGCCAAGTTAGGTATATACCAGTTATAATGTTCGATAAGAAGAATTAAGGAGGAGTCTATCGTGTCTGATAGTTTACCAGTTTATATCCAAATCCATGATCAAATCAAAAAACAAATTGAAGAAGGGGTCTGGGGAATCGGTGATCGACTGCCCTCCGAACGGGAACTGGCCATCCAATTTAGTGTTAGTCGAATGACCTTACGGCAAGCAATCCAAACTTTAGCTGATGAAGGAATTTTAGATCGAAAAATAGGTTCAGGAACCTATGTCGCTCGCCAAAAAGTTCAAGAAAAAATGTCTGGTACCACCAGCTTCACTGAAATTATGCTCTCCCAAGGAAAGGTACCTTCAAGCAAAGTGGTATCGTATTTTGTGACAGCGCCTAGTTCTTCAGAGCTGGAAAAACTTCATTTGACAAAAAATGAAAGTATTCTGCGAATGGAACGAATTCGTTTTGCCGATGATATTCCAATTTGTTTTGAAGTGGCCAGTATCCCTGAAAAGCTGATCCATGATTTTAGTAAATCAGAAATCACGAAGTCCTTTTATAAAACGTTGGAAGAAAAAGGAGAAAAGATTGGTCCTGCAAATCAAACGGTCTCAGCAATGTTGGCTTCTGAGCAAATTGCAGAATATTTACAAATCAAACGAGGAGATGCCATTTTACGAATGCGCCAGATCTCCTATTTGCAAGATGGTCAACCTTTTGAATATGTGCGGACCCAATATGTCGGCAATCGTTTTGAATTTTATTTAGAAAGATAGAAGGAAAGAACTAGGAACATGTGCTTTCTAGTTCTTTTTTTAGATGGGCTCTTCTACATAGCTGACGGCTCCTTTGGCAAATTGACCTTTGCCGTTTAACAAATCATTTACTTGCTGGATAAAAAGGGTTTGCTGCTCTTCATCAATCATGCAGGTCATTGTAACATCAGTGGCGAAAATGGTATCCTTCACCGAAATTTTTTGGGTTTCAAGAAAGTGTTGCAGTTTTCCTACCAATGGATAAGGGATGGTTACCAAAACTTCCTGCTGCAATTTTCCCTGAACGATGCCGATTTTTTCCAGACCGTTAGAAACCGCATGAGAATATGCACGGATCAAGCCCCCAGCCCCCAATTTTGTCCCGCCAAAGTAACGGGTGACAACTGCCGCCACGTTGATCAAGTTGTTTTTTTTC
Organism: Enterococcus sp. JM9B; assembly: GCF_009933265.1. Lineage (NCBI taxonomy): Bacteria > Bacillati > Bacillota > Bacilli > Lactobacillales > Enterococcaceae > Enterococcus > Enterococcus sp. JM9B. Next base: position 151,332 of record NZ_MAEK01000031.1, read on the forward strand.
AAGACCTCAAGCATGGGAATACCGGCAGTACCGCTGGGTTCACCATCATCACTGCTACGTTGGATCTCATTTTTTTCTCCTAACAAAAATGCGCTGCAATTATGGTTGGCTTTCCAATGTTCTTTTTTGATTGCTTGAATGAATTCTTTTGCTTCTTCTTCTGTTTGTACTCGTTTTAGCGAACAGATGAAACGAGATTTTTTAATTTCTGTTTCTGCTTGTCCGTCTTCTTTGATAGTAAGATAAGTAGCCAGCATGGAGTTCTCCTTTTTTCTTTCAGTATAGTGAAAGAAAAGACAAGTTGCAACTAAGCTAGCGGTTGCATAATTTTCAAAAAATGGTGATAATAAAAGAGGGGTGAAGGAAATGGGCAAACGCAGAAAAAAATATGATGTGATCACACATTATTTAAAAAAGAATGGTGGTTCACAGGTCACCCTGACCTTTACACAATTTGATGAATTGCTGTTTCCTTCTACAGGTCTGCCTCGATCGGCACGGCAGCAAACCGATTGGTGGGCCAATGACCACAAGCATCCGGAGCAAGGCGCCTATGCCTGGCTGAATGCCGGATATGAGGTCGTTCATATCAACTTGGAAAAAGAGTACGTTGTGTTTAATAAATTGGTTAAATCCAGTTGGCTGCTCCATTAATCTTCAATAAAGTGGAAAGCGTTGACAAAATGAGTAGTTGTTTTATAATAAGATACAGGGATAACAATATTGAAAATTATTCCTTTATTTGTAGAAGGAGAGAATAATCATGGCTAAAAAAACAATTATGTTAGTTTGTTCAGCTGGTATGAGTACCAGTCTGTTAGTAACAAAAATGCAAAAAGCGGCGGAAGCAGACGGTTTGGAAGCAGATATCTTTGCGGTCGCAGCTTCTGATGCTGACAATAATCTTGAAAAGAAAGATGTAGACGTTTTACTTTTAGGCCCTCAAGTTCGTTTTATGAAGGGTGATTTCGAAAAACGTTTGGCACCAAAAGGTATTCCAATGGATGTCATCAACATGGCAGATTACGGCATGATGAATGGTGAAAAAGTATTGAAACAAGCGTTGACATTAATCGACGAAAAATAAGCAGCTAGTAATAGAAGCCGAAGCCAAATTTCGGCTTCTATTTTTTTGAAAAAAAATAAGCAAACTTTTTCGTACTTCCTTTTAGGGAGGGAAAAAGACATGGAGTGGACGGGACGACAACAAATCATAATAAAAACAGCTTTAGCAGATACAGAAGGAACCTTTCGAGAGGCAATGATTGAAAGGAAGGGGAAAATTGGTTGTATGCGTTGCGGGTCGCAAGAAAAAAAAGACCAGTTGCAGCTGCCAAACGGTGTTTATTATTGTCCCGCCTGTATCGAATTTGGGCGTATTACTAGCGATGCCGTTCTTTTTACACCAACACTCAAAATTGAAAGGGAAGATCGCGCTATTTTTTGGGGATGGCAAGGACAATTGACGGTGTATCAGCAACGAGTTGCCGATAAGTTGCAACAGCAATTTGAAAAGAGAGCAGGAACCATGGTGTGGGCAGTAACAGGGGCGGGGAAAACCGAGATGCTGTTTCCGGTGATTTACAGTGCTTTAAAAACTGGCGGGCGGGTAGCAGTAGTTTCGCCACGAATCGATGTTTGTCGGGAGTTGTTTCCACGATTTAAGGAAGCTTTTCCGCAAGAGGATATTTTGTTGAGTCATGGAGCTGCGGAAGAAGACTATCGAGATACTGCTTTTTTGGTGGCGACGACCCACCAATTGCTTCACTTTTATCAAGTATTTGATTTATTGATTATCGATGAAATTGATGCCTTTCCCTATGAAGGGGATTCGCGCCTTTATTTTGCCAGTAAGCAGGCGGCCAAAAAAGACGGGTGCCGCATTTATTTGACTGCGACACCTTCTGAAAAATTAGTAAAAGAAGTCAGTGAAACATTTTCTGTAGAAAAACTGCCTTTGCGCTTTCATCAACGTCCATTGATTGAACCGAAACTGGTCTGGTTTCATCAATGGGAGAGATTGCCCCAGTCTCTTGGCAAGTTAAAACGATTGGCACAAGTCGTGAAAAACTTGCGAAAAAAGAATCGGGTGCTCATTTTTTGCCCGAAAATTGAATGGATGAAGGCTCTTGTCATACCACTGCAAAAAATCTTATTGGACTACCAAATTCAGGCAGTTTCAGCAGAAGATGAGCAGCGATTAGAGAAGGTGCAGCAAATGCGGGAAGAAGCGTATGATGTCTTGCTTTGTACCACGATTTTAGAGCGAGGAGTGACTTTTGCGGATGTTTCCGTCATCGTAATAGGCGCCAATCATCCGGTTTTCAGCAAATCAGCGTTGGTCCAAATCGCCGGTAGAGTCGATCGTAAAGGAGAGTTTAATCAAGGGGAAGTTTTATTTTTCTATGATCAGCAAACCCGAAGCATTCGTAACGCATGCAAAGAAATTCGTGAAATGAATCTGCTTGCTAAGAAATGGCTGGAAACATGAAGTGTCTGTGGTGTCAAAAAACGATTATTCGCAATTTATTGCTGACAGAACTATTTTTTCCATGGCAGCTTAAAGGAGAATGCTGTTTAGTCTGTCAAAAAAAATTAGCGAAACTTTCAAGAGAAGGAACTTGTCCAACGTGTATGAAGCCAGTTGTTTCGCCGGATTTTCGTTGCAATGATTGCGACTATTGGCGAAAAAAATACAGCAACTATGATTTTGCACATCGAGCCATGTATCACTATGATTCAGGTTTTCAAGACTGGCTGCATGCCTATAAATTTTTAGGGGATTATCGCCTGCGACAAGTAATCGCAAAAGAAGTTAAAAAAGAATTAGGCGGCTATTCCGACTTTTTGATTTGTGGCATTCCGTTATCTTCCAAGCGGTTTGCTCAACGGGGATTTAACCAAGTGGAGGGAGTGTTGGAAGCTGCCGGGATTTCCCGTTATGCCTTTCTTCAACGAAAGGTGGATACAAAACCTCAGGCACAAAAAAATCGCCAGGAACGGCTAGCAATGGAGCAGCCTTATGAGTTGGCGGTCCCGATGGAAGAAGTCAAAAATAAACAAATTTTGTTGGTAGATGACGTCTATACCACTGGTCGAACGCTTTTTCATGGTGCAGAGGTCTTGCTAAAAGCTGATGCAAAGCTCATTCGAACATTCTCTTTTGCTCGATAAAATAACGGGACTTAAAATTCGATGAATTTGTTAGCGTTTAAGTTTGCAAAAGCATTAGAGTTCGATATAATAAAGGTAAGAAGAAGGAAAAAAGAGTGGTCCTTTCTCCTTCTTTTATTGGTAGATGAAAGGGGCAATTGTTATGTTTAGATACAATGTACGCGGCGAAAATATTGAAGTTACAGATGCTATTCGCGACTATGTCGAAAAAAAAGTTGGGAAATTAGAACGTTACTTTAATGATGTACCTAATGCAACAGCACATGTGAACCTGAAAGTTTATACAGAAAAAACGGCGAAAGTAGAAGTAACGATCCCACTTCCTTATTTGGTTTTACGGGCAGAAGAAACTTCGCCTGACCTATATGCGAGTGTTGACTTGGTCGTTGATAAGTTAGAACGCCAAATTCGCAAGTTCAAAACAAAAATCAACCGCAAGTCTCGTGAAACAGGATTACCTGATACAGCAGCAGCCACGGCAATCTTTAATGAGGAGCCTGGTGAAGAAAACGGATCAGAATTAGATATCGTACGTACAAAACGTCTTTCTCTAAAACCAATGGACAGTGAAGAAGCTGTATTGCAAATGAACATGTTGGGACATAACTTCTTCATTTTTGAAGATGCGGAAACAAATGGTACCAGCATCGTTTATCGTCGGAAAGACGGCAAATATGGTTTGATCGAAACCGATTGATTTCTGAAATTTTCAAGAAGATACTCGCTTTCAGTGGGTATCTTCTTTTTTTCTCTCAAAAATCAATCGAAAAAGTTAATTTTTTTTCATGACAAACTTCTAATGAGATTCTAGCTATTTCTTTTGAAGAAAACTAATGATAGAATAGGATGGAGAGTTTCTTTTAGAACTGAGAAAATGGAAATTAAAGGAGATTTATTTACGTATGGCCAATTTTTTAAAAACCCTGATTGAAAATGATAAAAAAGAATTAAAACGGCTGTCTGCGATAGCCGATCAAGTAGAAACCTTTGCCGATGAAATGGCGAAATTGACAGATGAAGGATTGCGAAATAAGACAGATGAATTTCGTGGACGCTATCAAAAGGGAGAAACGTTAGACCAATTATTACCAGAAGCCTTTGCAGTTGTTCGTGAAGCTGCCAAACGGGTGTTGGGTCTTTATCCTTACCATGTTCAGCTGATGGGTGGCGTGGTCTTGCACGATGGGAATATTCCTGAAATGCGGACAGGTGAAGGGAAAACATTGACTGCCACGATGCCGGTTTATTTAAATGCACTTTCCGGTGAAGGGGTTCACGTAGTTACGGTCAATGAATATTTGGCTACTCGTGACTCAACGGAAATGGGTGAGTTATATAATTTTCTTGGCTTGACTGTGGGATTGAATATCAATTCTAAATCATCAGAAGAAAAACGTGCTGCTTACGCCTGCGACATCACTTATAGTACCAATAATGAATTAGGCTTTGACTACTTGCGGGACAACATGGTAGTTTACCGCAATCAAATGGTGCAACGTCCGTTAAACTATGCGATTGTCGATGAAGTAGACTCGATTTTGATTGATGAAGCGCGGACTCCATTGATTATTTCCGGACAAGCTGAAAAATCAACGGCATTGTATACGCGAACAGATAATTTTGTAAAACGTTTGAAAAATGAAGAAGATTATAAAATTGATATCCAATCAAAAACGATTGGTCTGACAGAAAGTGGAATCGAAAAAGCCGAAGAAACATTTGGTTTGGATAATCTTTATGATATTGAAAATACTGCCCTGACTCATCACATGGATCAAGCCTTGCGGGCAAACTATATCATGCTGCTGGATATTGACTATGTTGTTCAAGAAGGGAAAGTTTTAATTGTAGACCAATTTACTGGACGGATCATGGATGGTCGTCGCTACTCTGACGGTCTGCATCAAGCGATTGAAGCTAAGGAAGGCGTGGAAATTGAAGATGAAAGCAAAACCATGGCAACAATCACCTTCCAAAACTATTTCCGGATGTATAAAAAACTTGCTGGGATGACCGGTACAGCAAAAACGGAAGAAGAAGAATTCCGAGAAATCTACAACATGCAGGTTTTCCAAATTCCAACCAATAAACCAATCGTGCGGGATGATCGGGCAGACCTATTGTATCCGACATTATCAAGCAAATTCCATGCGGTGGTTCAAGATATTAAGGAACGTTACCGTAAGGGACAACCAGTGCTGGTAGGTACAGTAGCCGTTGAAACGTCAGAATTGCTATCCAACATGCTGGATAAAGAAAAAGTTCCACATGAAGTTTTGAATGCGAAAAATCACTTTAAAGAAGCCGAAATCATTTTAAATGCAGGGCAAAAAGGTGCCATCACCATCGCTACCAACATGGCTGGTCGGGGAACCGATATCAAGCTTGGCTTAGGAGTTGCAGAACTTGGCGGCTTGGCAGTTATCGGAACGGAACGTCATGAATCACGTCGTATCGATAATCAGTTGCGGGGACGTTCTGGACGTCAAGGAGATCCAGGGGTTTCACAATTTTATCTTTCTCTGGAAGATGATTTGATGAAACGCTTTGGCTCAGAACGGATCAAAGCATTCTTGGATCGGATGAAGATTGAAGAAGGCGATGCCGTGATCCAAAGTAAAATGCTGACACGTCAAGTAGAAGCTGCCCAAAAACGGGTTGAAGGAAATAACTACGATACCCGTAAAAATGTTTTGCAATACGATGATGTTATGCGGGAACAACGGGAAGTCATCTATGGACAACGTCAAGAAGTAATCATGGAAGACAAGAGTCTATCTCAGACCTTGATGAATATGGTCAAACGGACGATTGAACGCGTTGTAGACAGCCATACTCAGGTAGAAGAAAGCCAATGGAATCTGGAAGGGATTGTTGATTTTGCCGGCAATGCGCTGGTACATGAAGACAAAGTATCCGTAGAAGATTTCAAAGGAAAAACACCGCAAGAAATCAAAGATGCTCTTTTCGCAGAAGCACAACGAATTTTTGATGAAAAAGCGGCGCAGTTAAACAGCCCTGAACAATTATTGGAATTTGAGAAAGTTGTTATCTTGCGGGTTGTCGATACAAAATGGACGGACCATATTGATGCGATGGATCAATTGCGTCAATCAATCGGTTTGCGGGCGTATGGACAAAACAATCCATTGGTAGAATACCAAACGGAAGGGTACAACATGTTTGAAGACATGGTAGGTGCTATCGAATATGAGGCAACACGACTCTTCATGAAGGCAGAAATTCGCCAAAACGTTCAACGGGAACAAGTGGCACAAGGTGAGGCAGAACAAACCGAGCAGACAGAAGAAACACCACAAAAACCAGTACACGTTGAAAAAGTGGGGCGTAATGATCCTTGCCCATGCGGAAGCGGCAAAAAATACAAAAATTGTCATGGCAAAGACGCCTGAATCTAGGCGATAAATGTATCTTTTAAAAGATACGCGTGTGGAAATGGAAGGCTGGGACGTAGCTCGCAATTGTTGAGTTAAGTTCCAGCCTCTGTTGCATGAAAAAAACAGTGGAAATTTTAAAAAATTTTCATCATTTTAAGGAGGAACTTATCCAATGGAATTAGCGGAAATGCGAAATCAATTAACAGAAATGAAAGAAAAAACGGTCAGCTTCAGGAGGTCTCTTTGACTTAGATCAGTTGGAAGAAGACATTGCTCAAGCGGAAGCTCAGATGGCAGAACCGGGATTTTGGGATGATGCCGAAGCTGCACAACAAGTCATCGGTGAAAACAATGTCCGTAAGGAAGCCTACGATCAATTTCATCAATTGACAGATGAAGTGGAAGAATTGACAGTCATGGAAGAAATGTTGGAGGAAGAATCTGACTCGGAAATGGAAACAGAATTGTCAGAACGCCTGCAGAAATTACAGGAAAAAATGCAAAGCTATGAATTAGCGATGCTATTGGATGAACCTTACGATCGCAACAATGCGATTTTAGAATTACACCCTGGTGCTGGCGGGACAGAATCTCAAGATTGGGGCAGCATGCTTTTGCGAATGTACACGCGATGGAGCGAACAGCATGGCTATCAAGTGGAGATGCTGGATTATCAGTCTGGGGACGAAGCTGGTATCAAAAGTGTGACTTTATTAATCAAGGGACACAATGCATTTGGGTATTTGAAATCAGAAAAAGGAGTTCACCGGTTGGTTCGAATTTCTCCTTTTGATTCAGCCAATCGTCGTCATACTTCTTTTTGTTCGGTGGATGTGATGCCGGAATTGGATGATACCATTGATATTGAAGTCAATCCGGATGAATTGAAAGTCGATGTTTTTCGGGCAAGCGGTGCTGGTGGACAGCATATCAATAAAACCTCTTCTGCTGTTCGAATCACACATATTCCAACAGGGATCGTGGTTGCCAGTCAAGCACAACGATCACAATTTCAAAACCGGGATACAGCCATGAGCATGTTGAAGGCAAAATTGTATCAATTGGAGATGGAGAAAAAAGAACAAGAAGCCGCTGCTCTTCGTGGGGATCAAATGGAGATTGGTTGGGGCTCGCAAATCCGTTCTTACGTCTTCCATCCTTATTCAATGGTCAAGGATCATCGGACCAATTATGAAACTGGGAATGTCCAAGCGGTGATGGACGGAGACTTAGATGGATTTATTGATGCATATTTAAAAATGAAATTAAATAAAGCATAAGAATCAGCAAGTTTCATTCAATTGAAATGAAACTGTAAAGTTGTGAAAAAATGCTGAAATATTCCCGTGCTATAATACGTCAGTATCGAATAAAAGAAGATGGAGAGATAGCCATGATTGAAATGAAGGATGTAATGAAAAAGTACTCAAATGGTACTACAGCCATCCGTAATATCACGATCAATATCGATCAAGGTGAGTTTGTTTATGTGGTCGGTCCTTCTGGGGCTGGGAAATCAACCTTTATAAAACTTATGTATCGTGAAGAAAAAGCGACAAAGGGTACCCTCAACGTTGCAGGCTATGACCTGTTGAAAATAAAAAACCGTGATGTTCCTTTATTGCGTCGAGAAATCGGTATCGTGTTCCAAGATTATAAATTGTTGCCAAAGAAAACGATTTATGAAAATGTTGCTTATGCAATGCAAGTTATCGGAAGAAAACCACGCGACATCAAAAAACGTGTCATGGAAGTTTTGGACTTGGTTGGTTTAAAACATAAAGTACGGGTATTTCCAAGTGAATTATCTGGTGGGGAACAACAGCGGGTATCAATTGCCCGAGCAATCGTCAATACGCCGAAAGTATTGATCGCCGATGAGCCTACCGGAAACCTTGACCCTGAAAATTCTTGGGAAATCATGAAATTGTTGGATCGCATCAATGCGCAAGGAACGACGGTAGTGATGGCAACCCATAACAGCACGATCGTTAACACGATCCGCCATCGGGTGGTTGCGATTGAAAACGGTCGGATAATTCGTGACCAAGCGGAAGGGGAATATGGATACGATGATTAGAACTTTTTTCCGACATCTTTTAGAAAGCATGAAAAGTCTGAAGCGTAATGGCTGGATGACAGTCGCTTCCGTCAGTGCGGTAACCATTACGTTGACTCTAGTGGGAATTTTTATGGCAGTTATCATGAATGCCACAAAATTAGCACAAGATATTGAAAAAAACGTGGATGTTTCTGTTTTTATCGATATTGGTACAAAACAAGAGGATATTGATAAATTAGAAACCGAATTAAAAGGGATTGAGCACGTAAAGAAAGTCACTTTTTCAAATAAAGATGACGAATTAAAGAAAATCCAAAAAGCGATGGGAGATTCTTGGAATTTATTCGAAGGCGACAGTAACCCTCTTTATGATGTGTTCGTTGTCAGCACTCAGAGTCCGGATTACACCAAACAAATTTCAAAAGAAGCGGCTAAACTGCCGAGTGTGTTTAAAGCCGATTATGGTGGTGCCAATTCAGATAAAATCTTTGGAATCGCTGATGGTGTCAAAACTTGGGGCTTAGCAGGAGCGGTATTGCTGCTGTTCGTTGCAATGTTTTTGATTTCCAACACGATTCGAATTACTATTTTGTCTCGGCAACGGGAAATCCAGATCATGCGTCTGGTAGGTGCCAAGAATGGGTATATTCGTTGGCCGTTTTTCCTTGAAGGCGGTTGGATTGGTCTTTTAGGCGCTGTGATTCCTGTGTTGATTATGGTTTTTGGGTATCGTCAAGTTTATCGTTTAGTCAATCCAATGCTCTTGCGTTCCAACTACAGCTTATTGCAGCCGGATACGTTTACGTTGCAAATTTGTTTACTGATGGTCGTTTTGGGTATGGTAATCGGTTCTCTTGGTTCAATCATTTCCATGCGTCGATTCTTAAAAGCTTAACAATTGATTTTGACAGCATCCTGCTATTTTTGCAGGGTGCTTTTTTGACGAAAAAATGTGAAATACGGGGAGAAATCAACGGTTATGCCTTTACTTCTTTTCGCAACTTCGCTATTCTTTAGTAGAGAATACAGAGGAGGAGAAACGTGCAGTACATTACTGAAAATGTGTTTACGATTTTGACGGTCGCAAATATTTTGCTTTCATTTATTATTGTTTTCCGCGAACGCAAACAAACGGCACAAACTTGGGCTTGGCTGCTGGTATTGATGTTTATTCCGGTGGTCGGTTTTATTTTGTACATTTTCTTTGGCCGAGGAATTTCAAAGGATAAGATTTTCGATTTAAAAATGCAAGGAAAAATCGGGATGAATGTGGAAATTGAAGAACAACGGCAAGCGTTGAAGCGAGATTTATTTCCTCATCCATCTACCGCACAGGTGAACGTCAAGCAGTTAGTTTATATGCTGACGGTTTTTGAGCATTCATTGTATACATCTACTAATGAAATTCAATTATTTATCGATGGTCGGGAAAAATTCGATCAATTGATTGAGGATATTCGTCACGCAAAGGACCATATTCATTTTGAATACTATATTTATCGGGATGATACCTTAGGAGTAGAGGTCCGAAATGCATTAGTAGACGCAGCAAAACGGGGAGTCAAGGTACGGGTACTACTCGATGCATGGGGCTCAACGCAAGTTCGCAAGAATTTTTTTCAACCTTTGAAAGAACATGGTGGTGTCGTGGCGTTCTTTTTCCCATTATTTGTTCCTTATATCAATCCCCGAATTAATTATCGGAATCACCGAAAAATTGTGGTGATTGATGGAGAAATTGGCTATACTGGTGGATTTAACGTTGGTAATGAGTATTTAGGTTTGGTGAAAAAATTTGGTTATTGGCGGGACAATCATTTAAGGATACATGGTCCAGCTGTTTATTCTTTGCAAAACCGATTTTTAATGGATTGGAATTCCCAACATACTCAAGAAGTCCAATATGCCAAAGAGTTATTTCCGCCAATTCAGTCAAATGGGAAGAAAGCGGTTCAAATCGTGACAAGCGGTCCTGATTCTAAGTTTGAACAAATCAAAATGACTTACTTGAAAATGATCAGCATGGCAAAGGAAGAAATTTTGATTCAAACTCCCTATTATATTCCGGATGAATCAATTCATGAAGCTTTAAAACTGGCATTATTGTCAGGGGTCAAAGTGCAGATGCAAATCCCTAACAAACCGGATCATCCGTTGGTCTATTGGGCTACTTATTCTTTTGCGGCAGAACTAATCGAGTTTGGGGCAATTATTGAAACCTATGAAAATGGTTTTGTTCATGCCAAGACGATGATTATCGATGGTGGCATTGTGTCCGTTGGTTCGGCAAATATTGATGTCCGCTCTTTCCGATTGGATTTTGAAGTGAATGCAATCATTTATGATGAAGCAATCACCCAACAAGTTCAGCAGGCTTTTTTAGAAGATTCAAAAAAATCGCAAGTATTGACAAAAGAACGATACGCACAACGAGGTGTGGTGATCAAGTTAAAAGAAGGACTAGGTCGTTTGGTTTCGCCATTATTATAAGAAAATTTTTTGTAGAAATAAAAGCAAGCCGGAAATCGTTTCGGTTTGCTTTTTTTCGGCATAGGAGCAGGAAAACAGAAACGTAGAAACAAGCCTGGATTTCTTAGTACAGCTTCTATTTTAGAAAGTGAACAATAAAGTTCGGGGTTCTTTTCATGGTGGTCAGTAAATAAGGCTTTCGTATTCCTAGTGGATAATGGTAGAATAGAGTTGTTTTAATCAACCAATTAAGGAGCAAATCAAATGAGAAAATTGAAATTTTTACTCCCATTTTTGGGAATGATCCTACTTTTGACCGGCTGTGCAAAATGGATCGATCGCGGAGAATCGATTACAGCGGTTGGATCATCCGCCTTACAGCCCCTTGTTGAAACGGTAGCTGAAGAATATCAAAATAAATTTCCGGGAAAATTTGTCAATGTACAAGGAGGCGGCAGCGGGACCGGATTAAGTCAAGTTCAATCTGGAGCTGTTGAAATCGGAAATTCAGATCTTTTTGCGGAAGAAAAAAGCGGCATTGATGCATCAAAATTGCAGGATCACAGAGTCGCAGCGGTGGGAATCACACCAATCGTAAATAAAAAAATCGGAATTGAAGATATTGCATTAGCAGATTTACGGGATATTTTCTTAGGAAAAATTACCAATTGGAAAGAACTTGGGGGCGCTGATCAGGCAATCGTCATTTTAAACCGGGCTGCCGGTAGTGGAACACGAGGCACCTTTGAAAAGTGGGTGTTGGAAGATAAAACAGCCATCCGAGCCCAAGAACAAGATTCCAGTGGAATGGTCCGTCAAATCGTGGCAGATACGCCGGGGGCAATCAGCTATGTTGCTTTTTCTTATGTCACGGATGCGGTAGCGACATTGAAGGTTGACGGAGTAGCGCCCACCGATGAAAATGTGACAACGAATGATTGGAAAATCTGGGCATATGAACACATGTATACAAAAGGAAAACCAGAAAAATTGACAGCCGAATTTATGGAATACATGCTGTCAGATGAAGTCCAAGACAATATTGTAGGCAAACTGGGCTACATCCCGATTTCTGACATGAAAGTCGAACGGGATTGGCAGGGAAATATTGTCAACTAATCTTTACACAAAATTTACATTAAGTTAAAGGCAAATTGATGTTGACGGCGTAAACTAAGAGCGTATGGTATGAAACACTCAAATTGAGGAGGAGCCCTCTTGGAAGATGTAAAAAAAGTATTGTTAAGGAAATCGAAGCGTGCGCGAATTGAGCAACGAGGAAAAATCATCAGCTTTTTATGTATCGCATTGATTGTTCTGGTTGTGCTGTCGATTTTTTATTTCGTTGCTAGTCGTGGATTGGCAACATTTTTTACGGATGGAATCAATGTGTTTGATTTTCTGTTTGGTACTGAATGGAATCCTAGCCAAATTGGTTCAAATGGCAAACCTTTAGTAGGGGCTTTGCCAATGATTGCCGGCTCGTTTATTGTGACATTTTTATCAGCGATTATCGCGACCCCATTTGCGATTGGTGCTGCTGTTTTCATGACAGAAATTTCACCAAAACAAGGACAGAAAATCTTGCAGCCAGTCATCGAGTTGTTGGTTGGAATTCCTTCTGTAGTTTATGGATTTATCGGGTTATCCGTCATTGTTCCAGCCGTTCGTTCCGTTTTTGGTGGGACTGGTTTTGGGATTCTGGCAGGAACGTTTGTCTTATTCATTATGATTTTGCCAACCGTAACAACTATGACGGCAGATGCTTTGAAAGCTGTTCCTCGCCATTATCGTGAGGCGTCCTTGGCTTTAGGTGCCACCCGTTGGCAAACGATTTATAAGGTTGTTTTACGTGCAGCAGTTCCAGGGATTTTGACCGCCGTGGTTTTTGGCATGGCACGGGCTTTTGGAGAAGCGCTGGCGATTCAAATGGTTATCGGGAATGCGGCTTTGTTACCATCCGGTTTGGTAACCCCTGCTTCAACCTTGACATCCATCTTGACCATGGGTATCGGAAATACCATCATGGGAACAGTGGAAAATAATGTCTTATGGTCACTGGCATTGATTCTTCTATTGATGTCCTTACTATTTAACATAATTATTCGCATGATTGGGAAGAAAGGGGCACTGAAATAATGAATGCCAAACGCTCAGATAAAATTGCCACTGGGGTTTTATACGGAATCTCCGGAATCATTGTTTTGATTTTGGCAGCCTTATTGCTTTATATTTTAGTCCGAGGTGTACCTCATATTTCTTGGAGCTTTTTAACCCAACCTTCGAAGGCTTATCAAACGGGTGGAGGAATCGGCATTCAGCTATTTAATTCCTTTTACTTGCTGTTTATCACGATGCTAATCAGTTTTCCTATTTCTTTGGGAGCAGGGATTTATCTTTCCGAGTATGCGGGAAAAAATTGGCTGACAGATGTCATCCGTACATCCATCGAGATTCTAAGCTCTTTGCCATCAGTTGTTGTCGGTTTGTTCGGCTTTTTAATTTTTGTTATTCAATTTCAATATGGCTTCTCAATTATTTCCGGTGCATTGGCATTGACCTTTTTCAATTTACCTTTATTAACCAGAAATGTGGAAGAATCCTTACAAGCCATTCATTACACCCAAAGAGAAGCAGGCTTAGCCTTAGGTTTGTCACGCTGGGAAACTGTGACACGAGTGGTTGTTCCTGAAGCAACCCCTGGAATTTTAACGGGCGTAATCCTTAGCTCAGGCAGAATTTTTGGAGAAGCTGCTGCCTTGATCTATACCGCAGGACAAAGCGCACCGGCATTGGATTTTAGTAATTGGAATCCATTAAGTGTTTCCAGCCCTATCAGTATTTTCCGGCAAGCAGAAACATTGGCTGTGCATATTTGGAAAATAAATACCGAAGGAACGATGCCAGATGGTGTGCAGGTTTCCGCTGGAGCTTCGGCTGTTTTGATTATTGCTGTACTGTTGTTCAACATAGGTGCACGGGCAGCGGGCAAACGACTTTATAAGAAAATGACATCTGCTTAAGGAGATTCAAGTATGAGTAAATATAATTTAGAGGATCGTCATATCATCACGATGGAGGAACAGCAGGAAATTGCGTTATACACGGAAGATCTGCATGTGTGGTACGGACAAAACGAAGCAATCAAAGGTGTCGATTTGCAGTTTGAAAAGAATAAAATCACGGCATTAATCGGTCCTTCCGGTTGTGGGAAATCAACGTATCTACGATCTTTAAATCGAATGAATGACGGAATCGCCAATACGAAAACTACCGGCAAGATTATGTACAAAGAAGTCGATGTCAATCAGGACAATGTCGACGTTTACGAAATGCGCAAACGAATTGGGATGGTTTTTCAACGCCCAAATCCCTTCAGTAAATCTATTTATGAAAATATCACTTTTGCCCTTAAACGCCATGGGGAAAAAAATAAAAAGAAATTAGATGAAATCGTTGAAACAAGTTTGAAGCAAGCCGCTTTGTGGGATCAAGTCAAAGACAGTTTAGATAAAAGTGCCTTGGCCCTATCTGGCGGTCAACAGCAGCGGCTGTGTATTGCCCGAGCAATCGCCATGAAACCGGATATCCTTTTGTTGGATGAACCAGCCAGCGCGTTGGACCCGATTTCTACTGGGACGGTGGAGGAAACACTGATAAACTTGAAGGAACACTATACGATTGTAATTGTGACACATAATATGCAGCAGGCGGCACGGATCAGCGATTATACCGCATTTTTCTATCTTGGAAAAGCAATCGAATATGACAAGACAAGAAAAATCTTTACCCGCCCGAAAATCCAAGCGACAGAAGATTATGTTTCCGGCCACTTTGGGTAATCCAAGTTGTCGAGAAAAACGGAGGCATTTATGGCAGAAGAAATTATTGCATCAAAAGATTTGCATTTATATTATGGAAAAAAAGAAGCCTTGAAAGGCATTTCTATGGGAATCAACAAGGGGGAGATCACTGCAATGATCGGTCCTTCCGGTTGTGGGAAATCCACGTATCTGCGTTCATTGAATCGAATGAATGATTTGATTCCAAATGTGACAATCACCGGAAATGTTCTATATAAAGGACAGGATATTTACAGTCCTCGGCAGGATACCGTTGAATTGCGTAAAGAAATCGGCATGGTTTTTCAACAGCCAAATCCTTTTCCTTTTTCAATTTACGAAAATATCATTTATGGGTTAAAATTAAAGGGTGAAAAAGACAAGCATGTCTTTGATCAGGTAGTTGAAGAAAGTTTAAAAGCTGCCTCTGCATGGGATGATGTGAAAGACAAATTGCATACCAGTGCGTTGTCCTTGTCTGGCGGTCAGCAGCAACGAGTCTGTATTGCACGTGTTCTAGCGGTGGATCCGCAAATCATTTTGCTGGATGAGCCTACCAGTGCGCTAGATCCGATTTCTTCCGCGAGAATCGAAGGGACCTTGTTGGAATTGAAAGAGAAATATACGATGATCATCGTTACCCATAATCTTTCCCAAGCCTCACGAATTTCTGATAAAACGGCCTTCTTTTTAGATGGAAACCTGATTGAATTTGATGATACGAAAAAAATCTTTTTACAACCAGGAAAAAAAGAAACAGAAGACTACATCTCAGGAAGATTCGGCTAAAACCAAGAAACCACTTTTTTCAAGTACACTAGTGGAATGATATAGGTAGTGAAAAACAAACTAAA
>NZ_MAEK01000032.1:0-70093 GCF_009933265.1 Enterococcus sp. JM9B
TCATCAAACTTACGAGGGGACTTACGTTTATCTACCATCAAAACATTCCTTTCAAAAATAGTGTCTAGTCAAATAGCAGTATAGCAGAAAAATTGTCTACTTTATTAGCATACATCCAAGGTACGTATCGATGTAGAGTACGACTTGGAATGGTCTTTTAGGGTCGAAGAAAAAGTTGCAGGTGTCTGGTATCGTGTAAATGACAGAATAGGTAATGTTCCACAAGTGGATTCATTTTTAGTGAATGTATCTTCAAAAAAGTTAAATATTGTTCCAAAGAAGAATAATACGATTGAATTGAATTTATTTAATCCAACAGACAGTAGTGTTATGAGCTATGTAAATGTATTGTATCAGTATGGTCAGGTGAATTGGTATATGAAAACTAAGCCAGATGATACCAAGCTGGGCAAGACAATTGGTACTTTTGCATTTTCCGATAGTAGAGATACTATCCTAGTAGATATTCCTTTTACTGTTGTTGACACAACACCTCCAACAGGGACATTGATTAATCCAATAGAATTGGAATTAGGTCAGACAGCAGATGTTAATAACTTCTTTGTAAGTCCGCCAAAGGATAATGGAAAACAACCCGTTACCATTCGTCCAGACTCGGACCCAAATAGTCTAGGATTAGGTAGTCACAATTTTGGTGTTAAATTAATCGATAACTTGGGAAATACCGCAAGCTTGAGTACTACAGTGATTGTGAAGGATACAACTCCTTCAAAAGTCATAAGTAAGGATGCAACGATAGACTACGGAGGTACTGTAACGGAAGCTGATTTTATCGATCATGTATCAGATAATGATATTAATGGACCATTTTCGTTTTCATTTGATAAGTCAAAACCAACTCCGGACAATAAGAAAGTTGGTATTCAAGATGTTTATCTGGAAGTAAGTGATCCATCTGGAAATATTACCAAAGTACAAGCAAAGTTAACTGTTAATCCTGAAACTGTTGCACCTACTGGGAATGGTATTTTACAAATGATCCCAGTCAACGGCAGTATATCAGCCAACTCACTTGATGTAGTAACAAACTTGCAAGATAACGATGCTATTTCAAAAATAACAGCAAAATATATAAAAATACCTGATACATCTAAAATTGGTTTGACAGAGGCAGAAGTTGAATTATCCGATCAAAATGGTAATAAATCAAAAGTGACTGTACCTGTTTTTGTTCATGATAATCACAGTAATTTCGATAATCAATATGTATTGAGTTCTCAAAATTTTACTGCCTATTCTAATCAAGTTCCTGCCTCAAAAATTGAAGAATGGATTTTGCAAGAAAGTCAATCTAAAGCATGGGAACTTTCAAGTGGAAATGAAGTGTCTAAGCAAATAAAAGTAATTAGGCATGATGTAAAGCCTCAATTTGGTTCTTATACTGCTACAATACAAATTGGGAATCTTACGAAAGATATCACGATTAACATTTTAGATGCTAAAGACTTGATTGATGTTACTATCCCACAAAAAGTAATTTTTGGATCAACAGATATTCAAAACGGTAAGGTATCATCACCAAGTTACGAAGTGAAAAATAATTCAACTGCTAAGCTCAAAGTATCTTTAGACAAAATGCAAGTGGATTCTAGTTCAACGATTGATGTCATTCGGGCTAATGCTGCTGAACCTAGTGGAAAAGATGAAAAAGTGAAATTAAATCTGAGCTCATTGGAAGAGTTTCAGTTTCCGATGATTGAATTACATCCATCAGTAGCAGATCAGGAATTAGGAATTTTAAATTCTCAATCAGTTGGTGGATTTCAAATTAAAGGAGCATATTACGGAAAATATCAAAATACAAAATGTAACATACAAATGACCTTCAAATTTGAAGCGGCTTAGTAGAGATAACTAGGGTGGTTCCCTAGTTATCTAGTACATAGATTTCAAGAGTAAAGAGGCGATTGATGATGCGAAAAGATATGGTCATCTGATTATTTTAGATGAATTAATTCAAAATGGATATAAAAAGTATCACTGCCTTTGTGATTGTGGGTAAGAAACAGTTGTTTATCATTCCAATTTAGTCTCGGGTCGAACAAAAAGCTGTGGGTGCGGAAATGTTAAGAATCGGCATAGATGCAAGGATTTACCAAATAAAGAATTTGGTGAACTAGTTGCTCTTGCCCCAGCGAAGGAACTGTTGTATGGAAATGTCTATGTTCATGCGGTAATGAAATACTAGCCTCGGCAGAACGATTGCAAAGAGGAGAAATCAAGAATTGTGGATGTCTTAAGGAAAAGCAGTTTCATCTAGAAAAGCAGATATTCGGTAACTTGACTGTCATTGAACCACTAAATAAGAAATTAGATTGGAAAACAAAATGGAAGTGTAAATGTAGCTGCGGTCAATTATGTGAAGTTAGCTATGGAGTTATTATTGCATCAATTTTTAAAATAGGCTGGAAAATATTTATCTAATAAACAGTTATACCAAAAAAATTGATAAATATAAGTGAAGTTTTTCTGGATTATCGAAATTTTGTAAATAATATTCTTCCAAAAATTCATGAGGATAACACCGTTCATGTTGGACGTGCTACGAGAGGATATTGGCAATATAGACTCACTAACTAATTTATCCGTATATCTTTTTTCTTTCGATTTTTCAAGGGAAGAAGTGATAATAATGAATCCAATTTTTTTGATCACTGAATATGACACTAAAATTATTAGTTATATTCAAAAGACCGTTCATAATACCGCAAACAATTATTTTTCCAAAAATTCTAGCGTAAAACAGTCAGAGTCCTTTCCTGGATGACGATGAAAAACCTAAAAAATAAGGGTTTATTTGGAAATAGAAGTGAATAGTTTGTGGATTTTTAGAAATTGTCTATGGTAAGAATATCCGTAGACAATTTTTTTGACAGTAAAAAATGCGAAACTTTGATGCACCAGAAGATTGAACCGATACTACTCCAATTCAGACACTCAAGTTCAATCTTAACACGCAGGATTGTTAAATCTAAAGAATAAAATAGGAATCCAATATTTTAAAAACCATACGTTCTTGAAAGGGGTTGCAAAAACAATTGTGAACGAGTAAGGTAGAGATTAGGAACAAGCTTTAAAAATCAATAGTAATTGGATTAAATGCAGAATATGTTTAATTTAAATACTGTGTTAAAGGTGTATCAAAATACAGGTGTTTACCGCAAACAGCATAATTAGGGAGGCGCAAAGTGGATAATCGCGAACGAAAACGAAATTGGGGATTAATGGGACTGTATGCTCTTTTGTTGATAACAGCTTGTCTCTTCCATCAAATTAAATATTATTTTTTAGCCAGAATATTGCTAGTGATTGCCATTATTTTAATAATCGTTTTCTGGAGATATTTGTTTAAGAACAAGCTAATTGGTATTTCTTTTTCAAGTACTGTTTTTCAACAAAATTTACAAAAAAATGAACGTCGCTTTTTATATGCTCTTGTTATTCTTGTTATGCCAATCTTAAAACTGCGAAATATTTCTGTAAGTGATGTCGTACTATCAATCCTACTAATTTTGATGCCCATTTTTCTAAGTACTTTAGATGAAAAAGCAGAGAAAAAGAAATAGTGACCGTGGTCTATAATTTCTTGAATATAATTTTTAGTCAACCAAGAGCAAACTGTTCTTGGTTTTTTTCTACTAAAAATGAAGACATCTCCTTTTAAAACCAAGAAAGTAGAAAAATGGAAAATACTAAATAACCTACGATTAGATTATTGACAAAACACGATAGGTGGGCTATTTTCATTATAGTATTTATCAGAAAAACAGCAGCTTTTCGAGTTTTAAGCATTGAACAAAAAAATTCCAGCGGATGTTTTTTTGGTTTAAGGAGAATATATGAAAGCTTTAGTTTGTGAGTTTTGCGGAGGGAATCGTTTTAAAAAAGTAAGAAATGGGTATGAATGTGAATATTGTCATGCTGTTTATCCCTCAAATGAAATCGACGTACCTGTCGATATTTCTCATCGAAAATCTCACTTCGGCATCTGGCTCGCTGCAGGAATCATTTTTTTTGTTGGAATTGGTTTTGCACTTCATGGTCCATTAGAAAAAGGGATCGATGGTTTGGGGCAAGGAGCGGCGGTCACGACGAAAGCGACAAAGTGGAGTGAAGACGAGTTAAAGAATCCCCAAAGAAATGTAATGATTGCGGAGTTGACGCTAAATCAAGAAGAAATATCAAAAGCAAAGGTATCCATAGCTAAATATGGTGGGGACAAAACGAAAGAATATGGGCAACGGTTGGATTTAGCGCAAAAAGAGCACGATAAATTGGAAAAAAATCGACTCACGCGCGCTCCTAAAAAAGATATGCTAATTGAAAATCCTGATTCAGATTTAGCGGCGACTAGTTATTACAAGGAGAATGGGTTTTTATTAGCTTATATTCCCGAATATACCCAGTATTCAGAAAAAGATGTTACAAAAGCTTTTGGAAAACCAGATGAAATTTTAACCGATCCTAATAAAATTAGAGAAAATATAGTGCTTAATTATGATGATGAGAATCTTGAGAATTCGGAAATGCAAATTTTGCAAAAAGAGTTACGAGATGGTCAGTTAACCTGGCGAGAAGTTCGTGCCTTTTTATTGGCACTCAATGATTTTTCAGCCGTAAGTTTCACAAAAGAATTCGTCTATGAGGAGCAAGGAAAACCCAACGTATATTTTGAGGGAGAAAAAATTATTTATATCTCACCAATTCCACGATATGTTTACTTTACAAGAATTCCTGAAAGTCATCCTTACAATGGCTTAGGTTCATATCCTGAAGATTTTCCAGAAAATTATACGGAGAAAGGAACCTGTCAATGAAGCCACAGATATGTGAAAATTGTGGAAGTACGGAATTCCACGAAACTACCAATGGTTGGAAATGCGATTATTGTAAAACAGTGTATGTAGCAGAAAAAGCAAAACCTGAAATAGATACTGTGCTAACTTTATCGAAAGTAAAATGGGGGAAACTGATTTTAGCAGTTTTCCTAGTGTCACTAACGATCTTCATAGGTAAAATTTTTATTCGTTCCATTTCTTCTGAAACTGCTGAACCATCAAAACCCGATGAGGCGACTTATACTTTATGGACGTCTGATTCTGAGGAAAAAGATATCAGTAGCGTTTCTGGATGGAGCCAATCGGTTTTTGACGCCATCCAAGTAGCAACAGAAGAATATAACGAAAAAACAGAAAAGTATTCTTATACCAATGGCGGAAATTATGCTGATTTGGAAAAAATAGTCGGCAAACCAACAAGTAGAGTTACTTGGGAACAGGAGGAGTATGGACACCCTGCAAAGGTAATAGCGGAATGGCAAAATAATGAAAGCGGAGAGTATGCCGGGATGACCGTCACTGTTACCTATAATAAAAAAACGTTGATGATTATTGATAAAGATGTGTATTAATGTAGTTCGTAGAAAGGTGCAAGAACCCGTCTAGCTATTAAAAAGTTCAGACCTCCTGTATACTTAAGAAAAGGATTTTTCTGCAAAAGGTTTGGGTACAGGAGGGAATCTTATGAAGCCGGTCATCGTTGCTGAGAAAATAAAAAAAGAATTTTCTAACAATGTCGCATTAAGTGAGATTGATCTGACAATCAACGAGAATGAATGTGTTGCCTTATTAGGAAAAAATGGGGCAGGGAAAAGTATACTTCTAAATATTATATTGGGAAATTATTTTCAAACGAGTGGAAGTATTACAATGAGTTTTGAAAAAAATGAAATCGGTTTTTTACCACAAAAAACGAATTTTCCCGATGATGTAAAAGTAAAGGAGCTTCTTCATTTTGTCGGCAGCTATGGGGAAAATCATCTGTCTGAAGAAGAGAGGAACAATATCTTAAAATTTTCTTCTGAACAATTAAATCAATTTGCCGCAAAATTATCTGGTGGACAACAACGGCTCCTTGATTTTTGTTTGTCTATCATTAATAAACCTAAATTGCTGATTATGGATGAACCAACGAATGGTATGGATACCAGCACTCGAAAGCATTTTTGGGAGATTATCCAGCAATTGATGGATAATGAAACAACAATTGTTTTTACGACACATTATATTGAAGAAGTGAATTACAGTTCAGATCGAGTAATTTTGTTAAACGATGGAGAACTGATTGCTGATGACACGCCTTACCATCTTCGAATGCTGGATCACGAGAAGATACTTTGGATCGAATCCGATAACTATACACCATATAAAGAAAAAATCCAAAAAATAATTTCCGTTAATCAAATCCGCATTGTTGAAACGAATGAATTGACAAAATGGCACTTTCAAGCTGAGCAGACAAGCAGAATTTTTGAAGAACTGTTAGCCATCGACTTTCCTTTAGAAAAAATCGAGTTAACCAATACCTCCTTATTGGATACGATTTTTAATGAAAAAGGAAAAGAGAGAAAGGCGGAATAAGCAATGAGAAACTTGATGAAAGTCGAATTATTGCGGATTACCCGCAACAAAAAATATTTGCTTATGAGCATCGCTATGCCGGTTGCATTTTACCTAATCTTTACGGCGGTGCTTAAACTTCCCAATCCAGAATATCAAAAGATCTTCATGAAGGAATATCTTATTTCAATGACAACCTTTAGCTTAACCAGCTTTTCTATTTTCACTTTCCCATTTGAAATTATCGAAGACAAGAAAAATGGATGGCGCGTCCTTTTGAATCGACTACCAATCAAAAAATTTGATATTTATTTAATCAAGATAATAAAAATGTTACTCCTCTTCATTTTGGCGATTTTTCTTGTCTTCATGACCGGATTTTTTGTACGAAAAGTTGATTTGACCGTGCAACAATGGATTATTTCTGCTTTGTTGCTGTTGTTTGGGGCAACGATTTTTCTAAGTCTGGGAACGATTCTCAGCAATTTTAAGGATGAAAAAACAGTGTCTGTTTTTGCGAATATCTTGTTTTTAGGATTAGCCATGTTGGGTGGATTGTGGTTTCCGACTGATCAATTTCCTGACTGGTTACAAACTATTTCCCAAATGACACCGACTTATCATTTTCGAGAATTGGCTGTGGTCTATATCGAGAATGGTTCCGTACCGCTAACTTCTGTTTTGATTATGATAGCTTATGGGGTTGTCTTTTTAGGTATCTCGTTTCTTATTTCAAGAAAACGGGAGGATGTGGCTTGATAAAAGTAGAAGCTGTAAAAAAGAAGTATCCGCATATGTTGGATACTTCTTTTTGAGGTTACAAATAGAATAATTACTCCGCCGGTGGGCGATAGCCGGCAGCTTTTGCTTCTGCAATAGTCTTGAACCAAGCCTTCGGATTTGTCGTTTTGTCATAATATTTCGAACCGGGAATATGATAAATTCCGCTATTGGAGCCTTTGATCAAGCCATTGCCATTTTTATCGACAAATTTTTTTTCTTCGCTCACGGATTCTGTTGTACTGGTTGTTGAAGAGCCGATTCGACTGGTGCCATCTGAATAATTGATTGTTACACCATCCTGAATGTTAAAAATATACACGTTAAATTGGATATCGTCACTGTCAATGGATTGTGCCTGCATGTGTACGCCACGAGCAACTAATTCTTCTCCATTAAAAACCGGAACGACAGAATAACGAACATACTTTGTTGGGTTTTCTTTAAGGAAATAGGCGATGTCGGACTCAAAACGCAGCATTTCCGGACTATTCAATTGTCTAGTACCAGTAATCAAATTTTTCAAATTATTATTTTGCCCAGTCAACTGGAAGCCAATCAAATGGGACCGATTGTACAGATAGCCGTCTTTGATTTTTTTATTCCGCCAGCCGGTAGGGTCCACGGTCAAGGGTTCACGCTTTTCAGTCGGCATCAGACTTTTTTTGAGTAATGCTTCGGCATAGGTTGGTCGATTCAAAGAATCTAAATCGCCATATTTTTCCCAAGGACCATTTTTGGTGGTCAAATCTTTTTGGGTGAAGGTGGGCTTCCCTTGATTTATATCAATGGTCTGCGTTCCTTTATAACTCAACTCTGCAAGTTCGCTATTGGTTGCTTGAATGTTTTCCTGTGAAACTGAATCAGAACTTGATTCTTTTCCCGGAAGATTGAGTGAGGAACAGCCTGCCAGAAAAATTGCCGTTAAGCTAATCAGGGATAGCAGTTCATATTTTTTCTTTTTTGAAAGATGGGGAAAGACTAGGGGGGTCAAAATAATAAAAATTCCCACTATTACATAGATAAAGTGCATATTATTCTCCTTTTACTAAAAAATCTAAAAAGCTCTTTATGAGTATATAACAATTTTTTATTTTTGGGGACGTTTGAAATAAAAAAGAATCTGGATTATCCCAGATTCTACTGTGGTTCATCATAGGTTGCCCAAACAGATTGTGCAATTTCAAAGGGACGTGCTTTTTTGCCATCAATAGGCTCGTAAAGCAGTTCTTTTTGCGTTTCAGGGATTTTTAAGACGTCCAGAAAATGGTTTGTTTCCTTCAAAAAACCAATCTTAGCAAATTCATTTTTTTCCAAAGTATACTGGATACCTGTTAATTTTGCTTCTTTGTCTGCGGTAAATTCTGATCTATCCCGTAAATAGACGACTTGATTACGGAAAAGAAAATAATAAGAGTCATAGGCAGTCCCAAGATAATCAACAGATTCGCTAACCGGATGAGAAGTGTACATACCAAGTGCCTCAATACCCGCCCGATTCTGAAATCTTTTGAATGAATTGATTGTTTCTTCGTCATAAGGTTCATACCCAGTAAAAGTCAGCTCACGGTCACGAATATTTGGTAAAACGTCGCGACTGACCGTGTAGAATTCCTGAAGTCGATTGTGTTGGAGATAAAAAACACCACCAATAGTTAACAAAGCAACGAAAGAAAAAATGGCTACATGCTTGCTGAATCGGTAATGATGATAGATTACGGCAAACATAAAAACAAGTAACAGCAAAGCTCCCATGACAATCAAAATAGGGGAAATAATTACTGAAAAACGTTCACCGGCAATCCATTCTTTTAACTCAATAAAGGCAAAGATAAGAATCATCTCCTAAAAAACAATTGTTACGGTTATCATACCATAATGCTCAAAAAATACTATCTCATTCTCCCATTACGCGTTTGTTTCAAAATAAAAGGAATACAAATCTTTTAAATCAATTGCTGTAATCGCCATTTCTTCAACGCCTAGAACCTGTAATTGCTGAAAAATGGAGGCTATATCATCTGTGTTTTTAACAAAAGGAATATAGCTAGTTCCATTTGGAAGAGTGGTTACCTGTTTTCCATTGATGGTAGTAGTTTTTTTCAACGTGAATTTAAATTTTACCACAGGTTCATTATCCTCATTTTTTTTGATCTCTTTGATAAAATTGCCATCCTTCAAGAAAAAGATTCGATCGGAATACTGCTCTAGGTTCTCCAACAGGTGAGAAGAAATGATGATAGTTTTTCCTTCTTCCCGTTTTTGGATCAGTAGTTGAGAAAGCAGTGTGACATTCGTCGGATCTAATCCATTCATCACTTCATCCATTAGCATATAAGGAGTGTTTGCGACAATTTGCATTGCAAAACATAAACGTTGGCGCATACCTAAGGAATATTCACCGACTTTTCGTTTTACATAGTTTTCCATATGCAAGTCATCAATGACTTTTAAATAGTCGATGGCAGTTTTTGACCACATTTTCTGATAGATTTTCAAATGATCACTACCTGAAAGTGAATCGTATAAGTCACTTTGATCAGGCATCATGGTAATTTGTTCGTGAATCTTTCTTTCCGTTTGTTTATTTTGATAGGTGAGATCATCAAAGAAAACTTTTCCACTAGTCGGACTTAGATAATTCATCAATACATTTAAAAGTGTCGACTTTCCTGTACCATTAGGGGCTACTAGTCCGATGATTTCTCTTGGATATATTTGGAAAGTCAGATTCTTCAATACCGTAACTTGCTCAAAAGAAACAGTGATATTTTTTACGGAAATCAATAGAAACGCCCCTTTCTTTTGGATAGAAGATAAGAAAATCCTATTCCACTAATTATAAATGGTGAGAATATGAGCAAGAACTGACGAATCGTAAATTTTGTAGTGACGTAAAGATAATTATGATAACCGGTAATAATCTCGCCAATTTTTATAAAAGAGCTCGGTAACCATTCATAGGCGCGAAATTCACCAATTCCTTGACGGTAATAGAGAAATTCCAGTAGGATAACTAGCAATCCTAAACCAATATTTACTAATTCATTTCGAAATAACAGACTCAATGACATGATTAAAAAGTTTAATAAAAATCCCCAAAGGAGCAACAAGCCAAAGAAAATAAGAGTATAGTTTCCCAAAGAAATAGAGTGAAATTCCCCGTTATTCAACTGATCATTTAAATAAATCGGAATAGGATACCGAAAATCTCCAAAGCCATACTGAATGCCTATAAACACGAATGCCGGTAAAAAAGCAATGAAAATCAAAACAAGTCCTATGAATAAGAGAAAACTTTTCCCAAGAATTCTTGAAAAGGGAGTCAAAGGATAACCAGATACAAGAGAAGGATGTTTTGTATCCTTAGTAAGAATGTCGCTTGTCAAAAGGAGCAGCGCAATAAGAACGATTATGGGCAATATGTTTTGGCTTAATCGATAAAAAGTCTGTAAAGCAGTTCGTTCATCAAAGGCACTGAGAGCTAAAGAATAGTCAGCTTTTGCAAAGGCTTGATACTTTACTTTCTCGCGTTTGTAGGCATAGTGGCCATCAAAATGAGCAAAATAATTTCCAAGTTGATAGTACCTTGTGTTGTAGCGCAAGTCTTCCGATAGTTTTTTAAAATAAATATCATCAGAAAAGGCATACCACTCAGCCGTTGCTTGGGCATATTTTTTTAAATCGTTCGTTTGAAGTCCACGCAAGCGTTCATAATCCAATTTATTCCATTGAGGGAAGACCTCCGCAGCAAAGCGAACCAGGTAATGAGTCGTTTCATTAATTTTTACATTTTTTAAAAAATGTTCGCGATCTTCATAACGCGCCGCAATTTCAGCTTTATTTACTTTTTCAATAGGATCGAATCTATTGACGTCAATAAAACTAAAATACAGACCGAAAATGAGAAGAAAAATAAAGATTACTTGATTTTTTCTATTCGTAATCAATTCTTTGCTTTCAATCAAGATATAGTTTTTCATCGATGCCTTCTTTCTTTAAGCTTCTGTGCATTTAATACGCGGCTTAAAAAAGTAATAAAAAACAAACACCAGGTTGCTAAAACACCAATACCGCTAAGAAAGGTTTCTTTTAAAAATTCTCCTTGCAGCAATTGAACGGGGTTAAGGAAAATAGAAGGTAGAAACCAGAGACTCTTCATAAAATTTGGAAAAAAGTAGGGGAGTAAATAAAGACCAAAACTGGTGAAAATCGTGATGTACAAATTATTTAAAAGATAATTCAAGCTCAATGAAAGTAATGTTGTGAAAAGAGTCAACATTAATAGATAACCTATAATTAAAAAGAGATACAGCCAAAAAGGAACCGTCTGATAGTTTTGGATATAGATAGGTACAGGATAACAAAGAGAACCAATCGGGGAAAAAATACCCATGATACCTGCCAGTAATAAAATCAAAAAGAGAACCAACAGAAAAATTCCAAAAAGGAAGCTGATTTTTAGGAGTATTCGTTTTCGAAAAGAAATCGGATAACCATTAGTAACAGACAAGTGATTCATTTCTTCTAGTAGTAAATCACTAGATATTAATGCATTAAGTGGAAACCAAAGAAATCCTAAGCTAACAATCAAAGAAATCATCGCCATAACAAGTGTACTGTTTTCTGTGATTAGAGGAATATGGTCTTTTTGAATCTTTTGAAAAAAAGTTTTCTCTAATTGATTCTCAGCCAATGTTGGTAGATAAGATTGATATTTTTTTGAGCCAGGAAGTGTCAGAAATGATTCTCGTACTTCAACTAATTCTAATGAGGCTTCATTAAGTAGCTTCCAGTTTTCAAACAGAAGAGCTTGTTCTTTACGAGCAAGTAATTCTGATTGTTGGATCAGATTAAAATAAAGGGGATCTTTTTGAGTTTCTTGCTCTGATGGATCAATTTTTTTGAATTGAGATAAAATACTCTGAACAGCTTGCCGAGCTGCTGAATTCTCTTCCAATAAAAAGGGGCGGTTCTGACTAACCGTATTTCCAATTTGAATAAATGTAAAAAGAATTGTGAGAGCTAATAAGAATTGATATTTGATGTTATGGCGATTGATTAAAAATAGCGTTTTAAAATAAGCCAAAATAGTACACCTACCAAAATAAAATTCAATTACTCTTTAATAAGATTTTAGAAATAGTATAACATTGAACGAAATAAAAGGCGAAATATTCTGAAAATGAATTTGATTCTCTTTTCGCTGATTGAGTTGTGGAACACAATTTTCCCAAAAAAAGGCTCGAAACCCTATTCCAGCGCTATGTCTAATGATTTTGTCGGTAAGAAATGGAGGTATTTGTGGTTTTTTTACAAAAATTTGCTAAGATTGGGATATCAAGCAGGGAGTATTGGGGGGGAATAAAATGGAACTCAATCAACAGCTGAAGAAGCTGCGAATCGAGCATCAGTTAACGCAAGAAGAATTAGCAAAAAAAATTTTGGTCAGTCGACAAACGGTTTCCAATTGGGAGAATGGCAAAGCACAACCAGATTTGCAAAATTTACTGATTTTAAGCAATCTTTATCAGGTTTCCATCGATGAAATGCTGGAGAATAAGTCGGAGCCGACGTTAACCAAGACCTATCCTCTTGCAAAACGGTACATGTATGGATTAATTGTTTTTTCTGTCATTCTATTGATTCTGCAAATTATTTTGCGACCACGCGGACTGAATATTTTACTTTTTTATACAGTAGGTGGTTTGATTGGCACCGGTGTTTATATGTGGCAAACCAAACGAGCAGCAGCCCTTTATTCCCAAACAGAAAATATGTATGATATTGGTCGATGGATTTGGATTACTTTTTTTGTGGGCATTTTTTTGACAGTCATACTACAATCATTGATTGTGAATTAGGAGGAAAAAAATGAAGCAGGGAGCATTACTTACGATAAGTTCACAAGAAAAATATGGGTTGTTTTGGGCGCAACAAGATCAGGTCTACGAACCAAGAGCGTTGAATGTTCTTAAAGCTGAAAACAGCGATTATGAATGGCAGTTGGTAAGCCTTTCGGATATGAACAAAGACACAATTCTTGCGTATCAGGCAGTGGCTTTTACACCGATTACGCTGAAATATAAAAAAGAAATTCTTCAATGGTACCCAACAGTAGAAGTGATCTTGATTTCCACAGATCAGTTTATGCGGTTTTTGGCACCAAAGGCTGCGGTTATAGGTCAAACGACTGGTTATCTGATTGTTGCCGGCTCAGACATCAATCAAAATAAACTGCCTAAAGAGTTGAGCCCGCAATTTAAAGAAGAGAATCTTCGTCAATTAATGAGAGAGTATCCCTCAGTTTATTGGCTTGTGAAGACGTTAGAAGAGACAAGGGAACTATTGCACCACAATACCAAACACGTCACCGTAGCTTTGGCACCAAAAGCATGGGGATATGAAACACAATTGCAGGAAGAATTTCCAGAGATTAAAATTTTACGAATTACCCCAAAAAATTTGATGGCGACTCCGAAAGAATATGAAAAAGTTATGCTGGCTGTCGCTATTGTTACAATGATTTTATTGGCTTTAATGGGAATTTTTCAATGATGAAAGTGAAAGGAACCGTTGTTATAAAATAACTGAAATGAAAATATTTTTGGAAAATAAAGTTTTTACTTGCACATGTTCTTCAACTTTGTTACTCTTAATATAACGAAAGAAAAGAATATCTCCTTAGGGGAGTAACTGGCGAGTATTCGCGATAATATCAACAGTAAGTTGGTCGTTTTCGATCATCTGGTATTATATTAAACAGTAAGACCTAAGATGACTATCCAGATAGTTGTCTTGGGTCTTTTTCTTTTCTTTCAAATCAAATTATTGGAGGTTCTCGAGTGGAACAGAAATTAGAAAAAGACATGAAGCAGGAAACAACCGATTATCAGAAAAAAATGACCGATCTCTACCACGAACTAGACAGCAATGAAAACGGCTTGTCAAGTGATGCGGTAGAACAGCGTTTGGCAGCTCATGGTTTCAACGAACTGCAAAGTAAAGCAAAAACACCTCTTTGGAAAGTGTTTTTAGAGACTTTTAAAGATGCGATGGTGATTGTTCTGTTGATTGTAGCGGTCGTACAGATCGTGATGGGCCATCCATTGGAATCGGTAGTCATTTTTGCCGTTTTGCTTCTAAATTCTGTTGTTAGTGTGATCCAAACAAAAAAAGCAGAAAACTCATTAGATGCTCTGAAAAAATTATCTTCGCCAAGTGCAAAGGTCCTTCGAAATGGCGCTCCTGAAACAGTACCCGCCAGAGAGATTGTTCCTGGAGATGTCGTTTTACTGGATGCAGGTGATTTTGTTCCGGCAGATGGACGGTTAATCGAAGCTGGAAGTTTACGAATTGATGAAGGAATGTTGACGGGAGAATCAGTTCCCGCAGAAAAAAATACGGCAGAAATCAAAGGGATTCTACCCGTTGGTGACCGCAACAATATGGTGCATAGTGGAACCTTAGTAGTTTATGGCCGAGGAAAATTTCTTGTTTCTCGAACAGGTAAAGAAACCGAAATCGGTCAGGTAGCTGATTTGTTAGAAAATGCTACAACTGCGGCAACTCCTTTACAGCGAAATTTGGATCGATTCAGCCAAAAATTAGGGTTAGCGATTTTAGCACTCTCGCTGTTGATTTTCGGTATTCAGTTGGCACGTATCTTTATTAGCGGCAATCCCGATATTTGGCCGAGTGTGATGAATGCCTTCATGTTTGCAGTGGCCGTAGCTGTCGCTGCCATTCCAGAAGCACTGCAATCTATCGTGACGATTGTGTTATCCTTGGGAACGAAAAAAATGGCGAAGCAGCATGCGATCATTCGTAAACTTTCTGCTGTGGAAACTCTAGGTGCTACCAGTATTATTTGTACGGATAAAACAGGAACCTTGACTCAAAATAAGATGACAGTTGTTGATTCATTTTTTCTTGAAAACCATGAAGAAACCCAACAACAATTACTGCAAACAGCTTTACTGGCAAATGATGCAGCAATCAATGAAGAAGGAAATAAAATCGGTGATCCAACCGAAATTGCGTTAGTTGATTTTGGTAGCGAGAAACAAATTTCAGCAGAAAGTTTGCGGAAAAAATATCCTCGTGAAAATGAATTACCATTTGATTCAGATCGTAAGTTAATGTCAACGGTTCATACGATAGATGGGAAATTACAGTTGCTGACAAAAGGTGCACCGGATGTTATTTTCCAACGCAGTACACATGTTAAGATTGGAAATAAAATTTTACCTTTTGATGCGAAACAATTAGAAAAATTCCAAAAACAAAACGAAGAATTTTCAAACCGTGCATTGCGGGTATTGGCTTTTGCTTATCGTCCAGTGCAAACGACAGACGTGACTCATGAAGATGAAAATCAATTGATTTTGCTTGGTTTGTTGGCAATGATCGATCCGCCAAGAGAAGAAGTTTATCAAGCAATCACCGATGCAAAAAATGCCGGAATCAAGCCAATTATGATTACGGGTGATCACAAAACAACAGCTCGGGCAATCGCACAGGAAATCGGGTTATTTTCAAAAGGCGATTTGGCTTTGACAGGTGCTGAGTTGGATCAATTAACTCATGATGAACTAATGGAAACGTTGGAAAAAGTCACTGTTTATGCTCGAGTTTCTCCGGAAAATAAAATTCGAATCGTAAAGGCTTGGCAGGAAAAAGGACACATTTCTGCAATGACTGGGGATGGAGTCAATGATGCTCCTGCCTTGAAGCAAGCAGATATTGGAATCGCCATGGGTACTGGGACAGATGTAGCAAAAGATGCATCAGCAATGGTTTTAACAGATGATAACTTTGCTTCAATCGTCAATGCAATCGGTGTTGGTCGAAATGTTTTTGATAATATTAAAAAAGCCGTTGCTTATCTTTTTGCCGGTAACTTAGGAGCTATCATCACAATTATTTTCGCTTTAGTGATGAATTGGGCAAATCCATTTACTGCTTTACAATTACTATTTATCAATTTGGTGAATGATTCTGTGCCAGCAATTGCTTTAGGAATGGAAAAACCGGAACCAAACATTATGCAACGTCAGCCAAGAAATCCACGAACGGGCATTTTTTCTGGAAGTACCTTCATCTCGGTTGCGTATCGGGGAATTTTGATTAGTATTGCCGTGATCGTTGCCCAATGGATTGGAATGCAGCAATCTGCTGAGTTAGGTGTAGCCATGTCCTTTTCCACGTTGATTTTGAGTCGTACCCTACAGATTTTCCCAGCACGATCCAATACACAAACCGTGATTGGCGCAGGCTTCTTTCATAATAAGATCGTTCTAGCGGCTGTCGGTTTTTGTGGACTATTGTATGCTGGAACGCTTTTACCGGCGCTACGAGGGTTATTCTCAATACCAGCAGATTTTGGTCAGACACAATTTTTCATTTCTCTTTGCCTGGCGCTTGCAGCAGTCATTTTAATGGAATTGACGAAAGTGCTTCTATCAGTGATTCAAACAAACGGAAAATTTTTATTTTCAAAAAAAGCCCCAAGTTTTTCTGATTCATCTGCAAAATAAGCAATAGAGAGATAAGGTGAAATTCTTTTCCTCAGTCGATTCTCAAGCTACAATAAAAGAGTAGACGCTCATTTTGAGGGCCTTTGCAAGAATCACT
This sequence comes from Enterococcus sp. JM9B, assembly GCF_009933265.1. Lineage (NCBI taxonomy): Bacteria > Bacillati > Bacillota > Bacilli > Lactobacillales > Enterococcaceae > Enterococcus > Enterococcus sp. JM9B. The sequence continues at coordinate 16,836 of NZ_MAEK01000032.1, forward strand.
GAGGTAAAAGGAGGATATTTGTATGCCATGGAACATGAAAGATTATCCAGTATCTATGAAAAATTTGAATCATTTGGTCCGAAAAAAAGCGATTGACATCGGAAATGCGCTTTTGACCGATGGCTATCCTGAAGACCGAGCGATCCCGATTGCCATTAGTCAAGCAAAAAAATGGGTAGAAGATGCGGACGAAAGTGAAAAACGTCAATTTAAAGAAGCAGAAAATCCGCAAAAAGGGGATTTTCATGAGAAAGATCGAAATGCGGAGGAATTGTTGTCGGCAGATGTTTTAGTCCAATTTTCTGAAGATCAGTGGCAGGTGATTTCAGAAGGTGCGGAGCGGGCAAGTGATCGCTTTGATACAAAGGATGAAGCAGTGAAGCGAGCAAAGAAAATTGCCGAAAACAAAGGAACTGCGGTCAAAATCTACAAAAAAGATGGTACATTGCAAAAATAAAAAAGGAGACATTTTCGTCTCCTTTTAATTTGCAATGAACTATTAATTTTGAAAAGCAACGCCAAGCGATTTATCGAGAGGATGACCCAGCAAATGGAGCCGTTTGTCGATTCGGCGGATAACACCGTCAAAGTCTTCGGTTGCTAATAAACTACGACGAGCAAGTAGGAGAACCGTACGTTCTTTGCTTGTTCGTTTTTCTTGTCGATAGATATTTGCCAAGCGTTCCACATACTCGTAATGGGTATAGTTGGTTCGAGCAACTAGAAAGGTCAGTAAATCTTCTGCTTTTTCAAACTCTTTCTGACCATAATAATTCAAGGCTTCCCGATAAAGACGAATTTCAAAATTTTCAATTTCTTTTTCCTGTTCTTTTCGTCTGCGCCATTCATTAATAGAAATCTTTTCAGCAATTTGACCATACTGATTATAGACAAAAATAACCGGAATATCATTTAAATTTTCAGGTTCTGTCTTTAAATTTTTCATCGAAGCCACCTCCACATCTATCCATCACTGTTGTTATGTAGAGTATACGTGATTTCATCTGAAAAAACCATCACTTCCGCAAGAATTCAAGAAAAAATGAAAAAATCTTTAGTTCTTTTTAAGCTGAAAGTAGGCAATAATCTCTGAAATTGCCAAAACGATTAAAACAGCTCCGAAAATCTGGAACAAGACGAGAACACTGCCAAAAGGATTGAAGACCAATACCCCACCGACAATGATCATCGCAAGACTAAATAAAAACCAACCTAACGAAGAGATTCCTTGTTTTCGCAGATTCAATTCTTGCACCAATTGGCGAATCCCACTTAGTAAGACCAAAAGTCCCAAGAAGAATGGGATAATCGAAATGATGAGTTTGGCAAAAATCAAGACGATGGCAGCGACGACTAAAAATAGAATCCCAATCGTCATTTCAGAGCCATAATACCCGGTTGCTTTTTTCTCCCGCCAGGCAGAAATCAAATTCACAATGCTGAGAAAAACAAAATAAGCAGCTACAATGTAGACGATGACATTGAAAAAAGGTCTAGGCTGCAGCAAAATCAGTATACCAACGAGAGCATAAAAGACCGCACGAAGCAGTTGGTATTTTTGTAATTTTTTTATAAACGAATCCATGAAAAAACCTCCATCTCATTTTTCCTTATTGTAACGAAATTTTCTGAAAATGGAAAATTAAATGAATGGAAGATAGGAAAAGAAGAGAAATTATTTTGGTCCCTTTGTTTTTGTGTTAAGATGGAACTGCAAATGAAAGAATGGAGCAGGCTATGGATTTATTTACACTACTATTAATCATCTTTGTTTTTGTTTTGTTTTTCTTTTTATTGATTATACAAAAAGAATTGGTTTTTCGCGCCAAAAAAAGAAAAGGCAGTTGGATCATCATTCCTCTGGCAACGATTTTTGTTTTATGGGGAACGTTTGGGCAACCTGCCACGTTGGATGAAAGTATCCGTGGTATTTTATCCGGGTTGATTGTTTTGAGTTTTCTATTGGATGGTCGTGGTTTGACCGAAGAACGTATTTTAGTCAATCCAATGGACAAACGGGGCATTCCTTTTGCGGAAATTGATCGGATTGTTTTGTATCAGCAGGAAAATATTGTTAAAATGAATTTCTTTCGCCGTGGGATGCGAGGACCTTTACTAAAATTTTCGGCACCCATACAAGAAATCGTTTTATTTTTATCCGATCATCTGAAAGAAGGAACACCGATCGATATTTTGATCGATCATGAGGAAGAAAAATAAACAAAGAAAGAGCAGCGCCTGAAGGTGCTGCTCTTTCTTTGTAAAAAGGAATTAACGGAATACGCGGAAACGTTCTTCGTCATCCAAGTAATCTTTTTCACCAGCATCTGCTTCTTTTGAACCAAATACTAATTGTGAACGTAATTGCCAGTTGCCTGGAATGTTCCATTCTTTTGCAACGGCTTCATCAATAACTGGGTTGTAATGTTGTAGGTTTGCGCCTAAGCCGGCTTCTTCCAAAGCCACCCATGTATTTGCTGTAGCAATTCCGTTTGATTGTTCTGCCCAATCTGGGAAGTTGTCTGCATACAATGCGAATTGTTCTTGTAGATTTTTTACAGTATCTGTGTTTTTGAAGAATAAAACAGTACCTAAACCAGCTTTAAAGCCAGCTAATTTTTGTTGTGTGTTTGGGAAGGCTTCTGCTGGTGTCAATGGTTTTAATGCAGCTTCTGTTAATTCCCATAATTTTTCGTGTGCTTCACCAAAAAGGATAACTACACGTGGTGATTGTGCGTTAAAAGCTGTTGGGCTTTGTTTAACGACGTCTTTTACCAAGTCTTCGATTTCAGTTTCTGTTAGAGAAACGTTGCGTCCTAATGCGTAGATTGAACGGCGATTTTTTAATGCGTCTAAGAAGTTTGTCATAAGAATTATTCCACCTTTTTTTCTTTTAAATTTATCTTACGAGTGCTAGTATACATACTTACAATTAGTTAGTAAACTATTTTGCTCGGAAAAAGAGAAATTATTTTTTTAGGTGGGTGTTGATGTTGATAAATTTGACTTCTACGTATTCTTCTACGCCGTATTTTCCGTTCTCTCGACCAAAACCGGAATGTTTTACGCCGCCAAATGGTACGGCTGCGTTAGATATGGCCATTTCATTGACACCCACGATGCCATAATCCAGAGAAGAAGCAGTTTGGGAAATCGTTTGTAGATTATTGGAAAAGAAGTAAGAGGCTAAGCCAAATTCCGTATCATTGGCAGCGGCGATCACGGCTTCAGTTTCCGTAAAGCCAATGAGAGGGATGACTGGGCCAAAAGTCTCTTCATAATAAATGTTCATCTCGTTAGTAATACCGTCGATAATCGTCGGTTCAAAAAAGAGGCCGTCTCTATATTCACCATCTGTTAAACGATTTCCACCATAAAGAATCGTTGCCCCTTTTTGAGTGGCGTCGGACAATTGGTTTTGGATTTTCTCAATAGCAGATTCGTTGATTAATGGACCAATATCGGGATCGTCTAAACCATTGCCCACTTTCACATCAGAAATTTTTTTAAGTAGCTGTTCTACAAAATCATCTTTAATTTTTTCATGTAAAAAAATTCGATTAGGAGCAGTGCAAACTTGCCCGTTATTTCGAAATTTCGCTGCCAGCAAACTTTCAACAGCTAAAGAGAGATCTGCATCTTGAAAAACAATAAAAGGCGCGTGTCCTCCTAATTCCAAAGAAACATGTTTTAAAGTCGGCGCGGATTGTTCATAAAGCAATTGACCAACTTTCGTCGAACCGGTAAAAGTCAATTTTTTAACATCATTGCTTTCCGTCAAAACTTTTCCAATTGTTTTTGAACTCCCTAAAACAATATTGACCACTCCTTTTGGTAAGCCGGCACGATCAAAAATATCAACCAGTGCCAAGGCAGAAAGGGGTGTTTCCTTGGAAGGTTTCATTACAAGTGTGCAACCAACAGCGAGAGCAGGAGCAATTTTTCTCGCAATCATATTTGACGGAAAATTCCAAGGAGTGATTGCTGCAACTACCCCGATTGGCTGCTTGCGAATCAGCCAATGATGATCCATTGGTGAGGGAATGATTTCTCCGTAAATACGTTGACCTTCTGCCGCATTCCAGCGGAAATTTTCAATATCGGTTTGGATTTCGCTGCGGGCTTCCTTTAATGGTTTTCCTTGTTCAAGCGTCATAATCAAGGCTAAACGTTCGGCTTCTTCTTCAATCAAATCCGCAATTTGATTCATTATGTTAGCACGTTCAAGAGGATCATGTTTTGACCAAAGGGGAAAAGCAGCCTTTGCAGCGGCGATAGCTGTCAAAGTTTCTTCTTCAGCTCCTTGACTTACTTCGGTGATAACTTCACCAGTGGCGGGATTTTTGATAGGAGCAGTGGGTTGGCTGCCATCGATCCAATTACCATCGATGTAAAGTTGCGTTGGGACATGGGTCAGTTTTGGGCTCATTTTGTATCATCCTTTCGCTGTTCGTTATAAGAAAACGGTAACACGTATTTTTATTTTTCACAATTTATATGATGAGGGAGGATTTTTTTTGAATTTTTCTTTAAAAGTAGGTTTCGCTTTTTGGTTTTGAAATAAATGTGGTACACTGAGCATATCAATTTTGGAGGAATGTCAGTTGAAGAAAAATGAATGGTTACGATCGATTCTCTTCTTTTTAGGGGTAGCATTGATTTTAATTTTATTAAGAAGCTTTGTGTTTACACCAGTGATGGTTAAAGGGGATTCAATGGATCCGACTTTACAGGACGGCGAACATGTCATTGCCTTAAAGAATACCGAAATTAAACGCTTTGATATCGTTACCTTCCCCGCACCAGATGAAGCAGGAAAAAATTATATCAAACGGGTGATTGGATTGCCTGGTGACAGTGTTTCCTATAAGGATGACCAATTGTATATCAACGGAAAAAAATATGAAGAAGACTATCTGCAAGAGTACAAAGACAAATTGACAGATGGGGCTCCATTGACGAATGATTTTACTATGTTGGATTATTTTTCTTCTGAAACCATTCCAGATGGTAAAATACTTGTGTTGGGGGATAATCGACGGATTTCAAAAGACAGTCGGATGATTGGTTTGATTGATGAGGATGCGATTTTAGGCGATGTAAAATTTATTTTCTGGCCTTTGAATGAAATCGGTACAGTGAAACATTAAGAACTCTTAGCGGGGTTCTTTTTTTTACGAAAATTTCTAAAAACCTGTTGCTTTTTTAGGGTCAAAGCCGAAATTTTCGGCTTTTTTTTGTTATACTGAACATATGTTCCAGAAAAAGGAGGCGCGAAGATGTCTTTACAATTTTTACTTGGCGATGGCGGCAAAAATCATGCGCAAGCCTATTTAGAAAAAGCACAGCAATGGTTGATAGAAGATTCAGAGAATCAAGTTTTTTTCCTGGTTCCTAATTACAATAAATTTGAACAAGAACATGAAATTTTATCTGGACTTAAACATGGAGAAAATTTCAGTACAATCCGCACACAGGTATTCAGCTTTCATCGGTTAGCCTGGTACTTCTTGCAACAAACCGGATTGTTATCAAAAAATGTTATTTCCGAAGTCGGCAGCGCGATGATTATGCGTCGAGTTTTGCAAGACTTAGCAGAACAATTAACGGTTTATCGGGGAGAAGTTTCTAAAGAGGGATTTATCCAACAATTACTTGACTTGTTTTTAGAATTACAAATGGGAAATATTTCCCCAGAAGATTTGCAGATTCAATTACAGTCAGAAAAAACAAATGAAGCAGATCAGCAATTGAAATTTAAAGATTTAATGTTGATTTATCGTGCATATCAAAATGAATTGCAGGAACGTGAGCTGCAGGTGGAAAACCCTATTGCAACATTGACTCGCTTTCTTACAGAAGACCAAGACTGTTTTTCCGTGATGCCGAATTTGTCTAAAACGTTATTCATCGTGACTGGTTTTTCAGGTTTTAGCGGACAGGAGCTGCTTTTATTAGATACGCTGATGCAAAAAGGCTCTCTTTTTGTTTCTTTGCTTTTAGATCGAGGGTATCCGGTTGAGGCGCCCTCTCCTTTAAATCTTTTTCGGGAAGCCGGAACCACCTATTTTCAACTAAAATCGTTTGCCTCAGCCAACAATGTGGCAGTGGCATTTGACGAAAAGGCGCCGGACAAGTCGGCTACGTGTTTGACAGAGGTTGAACGATTGTGGCGGCAAACCCAAAATCAGGAAAAGTTTGAAGCCAATTTGCCCGCAGATGATTGTCTGCAGATTTGGAAGGCGGTCAACCCAGAAGAAGAAATTCGTCAAATTGGCGTGGAGATTCGAAAATTGGTTGCGGAAAATCCGCAGATTCGATACAAAGATATCCAGTTATTAACCGCAGAGCCGGATCTTTATGGACAGTTGATTCCTTCAATTTTTAAGGAACTCGATTTACCTTTTTATCTTGACCGTGATTGGTATATGGCACAGCATCCGCTAGTAGAATTTTTGCAGTCATTATTTGCGATCCAGCGATACAATTACCGATTACAGGATATTTTACGCTTGTTGAAGACGGGGCTTTTTTTGCCTCACGATCTTGAAGAAAACCAGCCAGAGTGGCAACAGGCACAAACCCTATTTCGTGATTACATTGATCAAACTGAAAATGTGGCGTTGGAAAATAATTTTCAAGGAACCTATTGGACACGTTCTGAAGACTGGCAGGTAATTCATTACGACTACGATCAAAATGAATTGGAAGAAACGAAGGAACTAACGCGGATGACCAACTTTGTCCGCCGGCAATTTAGTCAACAGATTGCTGTCTTTTTACAGGAATTAAAAGTCAGTGAAACCGGTGCAGAAGCGGTCAAAAAGCTGTATCAGTTTTTAGTGACAGCAGGAGTTGAACAACAACTGCTTCATTGGCGGGATCAAGATATTGCCGAAGGACACCTTGATTTAGCTCGAAATCATGAACAAACGTGGCAGGCACTGATGGATCTGATGGATGATTATTTGCAGATTTATGGGGAAGATACCTTTGATTTTACTGTTTTCCAAACAATCTTTTCTACTGGTTTAGAAAATGCCACTTACGGAAAAATTCCGACAGCAATCGATCAAGTTCGAATCAACCGTTTGCAGTTGGCTCGACCAAATCAAGCCAAAATCACTTTTGCGGTGGGATTGAACGAGCAAACTTTTCCTCGGACGATGGAAGATCATAGCCTGCTGACAAGTGAAGACCGTCAACGTCTGAATGAACAATTTGGTGAACAACAGTTTTTACGGGACGCAGTAGCAGATTCTCTTTCAAACGCACCATTGGAAGCCTACCACGTTTTTCTATCCGGGACAGAACGCTTGTATTTGAGCTATGCTGCCAATTACGATACACAACAGAATTTGCAGCTTTCGCCGTATGTCAAACGCTTGGTTACTTATTTGGGTATTTCAGTTATTGAGAAAAATCCTCTGACTACCCAAAGCAAAGCAGAGCATTTTGTCAGCACCTATCGAAACCTTGTCAGTCAGTTGAACGATCTTTATCGACAAGCTGCGGATGAAAAAAAGACCCTGCCGCCAGTTTGGCTTGGTTTGGAAAAACTGCTGATGGCTTCTCCGATTGCCGAGTTTGCTCATAAAGTGTTTGAAAGTCGCACCCATCAAAATGTTCCCGTCAGTCTTTCTCCTGAGTTAGCAGAAAAATTATATGGTCAGGACATTTATACTTCGATTTCACGAATGGAAAGTTTTTATAACTGTGAATACAAATATTTTGCAAACTTTGGCTTACGATTGAAAGAACGACGCATCTATGGCTTAAATCCGATTATGACCGGAGAATTTTTCCATGATTCGCTGGATCAATTTTTGACGGCTCTGATTGAAAAAGGAACACCACTGCAAGAAATGGATGACCAGCAACGGGAGCAATTCATTGAAGAAATATTGGTACGAATTTTTGGTGAGCCGCGGTTCCAAGTATTGAACAGCTCTGCACGTTTAAACTATATTCGTTATCAACTAGGAAAAACAATCAAAAAAGTGACTTGGGCATTGCAAAGACAAAGCCAAAGATCAGATCTTTCCCCGATTCAAACAGAGGTTTTATTTGGTCAAATTGCTAGTCAGAAGGGAATCTCTGGTTTGGAGTTGCCGCTGACTACTGGTGGAAAGCTTCATGTTCGTGGAAAAATTGATCGGGTTGATACTGCAACGAACGGTACGGATACTTGGTTATCAGTCGTTGATTACAAGTCAAGTCATCGACAATTTGATGTTGTGGATGCTTATTACGGCTTAGCAATGCAGTTGGTTACTTATTTGGATGTGGCATTGACCGATGCCGTCCAGCTAGTGGGTACTGATGTTGTCAAACCCGGCGGAGCGTATTATATGCATGTGTACAATCCTGTGTTGAAACCAGAGGAAAGCGATGAAAATGCTCAGTTGAAAAAGTACCAGTTTGACGGTTTATTTGTGGATGATCCTCGCTTATTCGAAAGACTTGACCAATCGTTAGCGCCAAAAGAAAATTCGGCGGTCTTTCCTTTGAAGATGGATAAAGAAGGACAGCTTCAGAAACCAACGAAAAATTCACCGAAGTTCTATACGGAAGACGAGTTACGAATTCTGATGCAGCATAATCGCACTCAAATGCAGCAAGCGGGTGAAAAAATTGTTTCTGGCGATATCGGGTTAAACCCAGCCTATAAGGGCAAAGAACGGATTGCCTGTCAATTTTGCCCATTTCGAAGCGTGTGTGAGTTTGATGTCATGCTGCCGGAAAATAATTACCATCGATTGGAAAAATTATCAAAAGAAGACGTGTTGAAGCGAATGATGGAGGAAGAAAATGACTGATATCCCTTTAAAACCCCAAAATGAAAAGTTTACCGATCGTCAATGGCAGGCGATTTTTGATAAAGGGGACAATTTGCTGGTTTCAGCTTCTGCCGGATCAGGAAAAACGACGGTATTGGTTCGCCGGGTCATTGAAAAACTGAAAAGTGGCAGCAACATCGACGAATTATTGATTGTTACTTTTACCGAAGCAGCTGCACGGGAAATGAAAGAACGAATCCAAGAAGCACTGCAATTGGCGGTCAATCAGGAATCTAACGAAAAAAGACGACAACATTTTACGAAGCAGCTGGTTTTACTGCCAACAGCGAACATTTCCACTCTGCATTCTTTTTGTTTAACAATCATTCGCCGCTTTTATTTTTTGATTGATCTTGATCCGGTATTTCGAATGTTGACCGATGAAACCGAGATTTTATTGTTAAAAGAAGAAGTCTGGGGTGAACTGCGGGAGGAAAAATATGAAGCGAAAGAAGAAGTTTTCTTCCAATTGACGGAAAATTTTTCCGGTGACCGTTCGGATGAAGGCTTGACGGATTTGATTATGTCTCTTTACACTTTCGCTCGGGCAAATCCTGATCCAAAGGCTTGGTTAGCGAGTCTGAAAAAAAATTATGAAGCAACAGATGGTTTAGAGAAAAATCCTCTGTACCAATCCCAAATCAAACCCTTATTGATTAATGCGCTTCAGATGTCGTTGGAACATTACCAGCAGGCATTTCGTTTATCGGAATTTGATCCTGCGTTTGAAAAAATTCATGGATTTATTGCTCACGAACAAAATCAAGCCCAACGACTTTATGATGCGGTAGTAGCCGATAATTTAGCGACAGCTTACAGCCAAGTTGAAGGGTTTGATTTAAAGCAACGCTATCCCGGCTTGCGAAAAGCAGAATACAAAGCCCTCTCCGATGAAATCGGCGAACTGCGAAAGACTGCCCGCAGTTATTTAGAGACGGGCATCAATGAGGCGTTACCATATTCTCCCCAACGAATGACCGAATTGATGGAAAAATCGCTGCCCCTTGTCGAAAAAATGGCGGAGCTGACAGCAGAGTTTATTGACCGATATCAACAACGAAAACAAGATAAAGGTGTTTTGGATTTCAATGATCTGGAACATTTTGCTTTGCAGATTCTACAAGGAAATAATGGAGCTGGAAGTGAAGCGGCGACTTATTACCGCACAAAGTTTGAAGAAGTTTTAGTAGATGAGTATCAGGATGTCAACCGATTGCAGGAAGCACTTTTATTCTGGGTTCGCCAAGAGGAGTCACCTGGAAATATGTTTATGGTAGGGGATGTCAAGCAATCAATCTATGCCTTTCGCTTGGCTGATCCGACATTATTTATCGAAAAATATTTGTCTTTTGGTCAAGAAAAAGGAGGACGTCGGATTGTCCTTGCAGAAAATTTTCGTTCTCGCCAAGAGGTTCTCGCCTTTACCAATCTGGTTTTTCAACAATTGATGGATGAACGGGTAGGGCAGATTCCTTACGATGAAGCCGCAGCGCTGATTCCAGGTTTTCCTGCGTTTCCTGAGAGTGATCAATTCCATACAGAGCTGTTGATTTACGAAAAGGCGGTAGAAGAAGACTCGGAAGTTGTTGAAAGCAAAACAGAAGGTGAACTTTATGTGACAGCGCTGAAAATTCGTGAGCTGATCGATCAGAAATTTGAGATTTTTGATAAAAAAATCGGCAGCAATCGACCGGTTGATTATCGCGACATTGTTTTATTGACACCGACGAAGAAAAATAATTTAGATATTTTAGATGTGTTCAAGAAATTTGCGATTCCCTTGGAAGTAAATGACGCTCAAAATTATTTTCAAGCAACCGAGATTAAAACCATGATCAGTTTGTTGCAGATTATTGACAATCCTTACAATGATATTCCGTTGGCGGCAGTATTACGTTCGCCAATCGTTGGACTGCAAGAAGATGAATTAGCATTGATTCGTTTGGCGAATACGACGGCAGATTTTTATCAAGCACTGCTGGAATTTACGGAAGTAATTGAAACGCCGTTGCAGGAGAAAGTTGTCGCTTTTCTTGAAACATTTGCTCGCTGGCGAGATCATTCGAAGAAACTGGCAATTCCAGAATTACTCTGGGAAATTTATGAAGAATCGGCTTATCCGGACTATGTATTAGGACTTCCGGCTGGACAACAGCGGTACGCAAATCTGATTGCTCTGGTAGATCGTGCACAAAGCTATGAACGTAGTAGCTTTCGTGGCTTGTACCAATTTATTCGTTTCATCGAGAAAATGCAGGAAAAGGACAAAGATTTGGCTGAGCCTCTTGCAATGCCGGTTGAAAATGCTGTTCGAGTCATGACGATTCATGCCAGCAAAGGGCTGGAATTTCCGATTGTTTTCTTACTGGATATGTCAAAAAATTTCAATAATCAAGATTTCACCCGTGACTATATTTTTGAAGAAAGATTAGGTGCGGGGATTCAATACATTGATCCTGATCGGCGGGTTCGCTATGAGACCATGCCTTATCAGGCGATTCAGCAATTACGATTGAAAAAAGCGTTTTCGGAGGAAATGCGAAAACTTTATGTTGCGTTAACTCGAGCAGAGCAAAAATTATTCTTAGTGGGTTCCTATAAAGATCGAACCGATGCCTTGAAAAAATGGCGTGAAGCATTGTCCCAAAAAGAATTGGTTCTGAATCCTGTTTTGCGGATGAAAAAAACGAATATTTTGCTAAACTGGGTGGGAATGAGTTTAATGCGCCATCCGGAGATGGAAACAATTTTTTCCGAGGCTAGTGAACGCCAATTTACAGTATCCTCAGACGCTCATTTTAAAATTCAATGGTGGAATCAAGAGCAAATTTCTACAGCCCTTCAAACGATTGAAGAAAAACCGACATTGATTTTAGCAAGCGCAAGCAGTGAGGAAGGCGTGCTTCCAAAACTGCAACAGCGCTTAGAATACCAGTATCCTTTCGAAAAGGCTCCGATGACGACAAGCTATCAATCTGTATCGGAAATCAAACGAATTTTTGATGATCCCGATAACTTGGATGATGCCCGCTTAACTTGGCAAAGTACTCAGGAAAAAGCTGTTTTTCAACAGTATCGTTATACTGAAGAACGACTCTCCCGCCCGCAGTTCATTGAACAGACAGCAACGGATGCCGCTAGTGTCGGAACTGCAACCCACACAACGATGCAGATGTTGCCGTTAACCCAAAAACCAACTGCTGAAAGTATCGAAGACTTTATCCAACAGTTAGTTTCTTGTGGAACACTGGATATTACAGTGGCGAAAAAAATTGATCGAGAAAGTTTACTGTGGTTTTTTGGTACCCCATTAGGGGAGCAACTGCTTGCCAATTCGGGAAAAGTGAAACGAGAACAACCTTTTGCGATGTTGAAGAATGCTGAACAAATTTTTGTTGACTATGACGAAGTAAAAGATGAATTACTGATTCACGGAATTATTGATGGGTTCATTGAATTTGAAGATCATCTAATTTTATATGATTTTAAAACCGACCACATTATCAATGGTGATACCGATTCATTAGCAGCAAAATATCGAGGGCAATTAAAACTGTATCGTGAAGCATTGGAAGAAGCGTATAATAAACCGGTAACCGAAACCTATCTTGTTTTACTTTCGGGAAAACAATTGCTGACACTTAATTAATCGAGAAACTTGTTCACTTACAAATTGTAAGAGATGTGGTATACTCATAGCGAGGTGACGAAAGATGGAACAAGTAAAAGCAGCAGAATTTTCACTCTGTCCCAAGTTCGAAAAGGCATTCTCGATTTTAGGAAAAAAATGGAATGGTCTGATTATCGATGTTTTGATTGAAGACGGCTCCCAACGTTTTGTTGAATTGGCAAAAAAAATTCCTGAGGTGAGTGATCGTGTCTTAGTGGAACGTTTGCGGGAATTGGAACGAGAAGGAATTATCGCAAAAGAAGAAAATCTTTATACGTTGACAGAAAAAGGAACTGATTTTGAAAAAAGTCTTATTTCAGTGAAAAATTGGAGCGAGAAATGGATTACTCCTGAAGAATGCAGTTGATTTTATGTGAAAAGTTTTGTACACTGAATACATTCAAATAGTTAAAATAGCTTTGACGGAAAAGAGTAATTTGGCTGAACTTGAAAAGGGAACCCTGTCGCAGACTGAAAGCAGGGGCATTGTTCGAAAAATGAAGTTCACTTCCTGAGCTAGTCTGAGCTTACCCTCAGACCGGTCATCACAACCGTTAATCAAATCAAGTGCGTGATGTTGTCACGAAAATAGGATGGTAACGCGAGACCTCGTTCCTTTATGGAATGGGGTCTCTTTTTGTGCGACAAAATAAGGAGATTTTCCTTAAGAAAATTTCTTAACAAAATAGGAGGAAAAGAAATGTCTTTACAGGAACAACTGGAAGCATTGAAGCATGAAACGCTTAATAAAATCAATGAAGCAATCGATTTGAATTTATTAAATCAAATTCGTGTGGAAACATTAGGAAAAAAAGGACCAATCACAGAAGTCTTACGAGGAATGAAGGACCTGTCTGCGGAAGAACGACCAAAAGTCGGCAGCTTTGCGAATGAGATTCGTGACTTATTGACGCAAAAAATCGAAGAAAAAAAAGCAGAACTGGAACAAGCAGCCATGAACCAAGCGTTAGTCAAGGAAAGTATTGACGTGACGCTACCGGGAAAACCTGTTAAACAAGGCGATCGTCATGTATTGACCCAAATTATGGAAGAAATTGAAGATATTTTCGTCGGTATGGGTTATCAAATCATTGAAGGGTATGAAGTTGAATCAGATCATTACAACTTTGAACGAATGAATTTGCCAAAAGATCATCCGGCACGGGATATGCAAGATACTTTTTATATTTCAGAAGATATTTTGATTCGGACCCATACGTCTCCGGTTCAAGCACGAGTAATGGAATCCCATGATTTTTCAAAAGGTCCGTTACGAATGATCTCACCGGGGAAAGTTTTCCGTAGAGATACAGATGACGCGACTCACAGCCATCAATTCCACCAAATTGAAGGATTGGTCGTAGATAAAAACGTAACAATGGCAGATTTAAAAGGTACATTGGAAGTCATGATGAAGAAAATGTTTGGTGAAGAACGTGAAATTCGTCTACGTCCAAGTTATTTTCCGTTTACGGAACCTTCTGTTGAAGTGGATGTTAGCTGCTTCAAGTGCGGCGGTGCTGGATGTAACGTCTGCAAGTACACTGGCTGGATTGAAATTTTAGGCGCCGGCATGGTTCATCCAAATGTATTAAAAATGTCAGGCATCGATCCGGAAGAATACAGCGGGTTTGCTTTTGGATTAGGACCAGATCGAGTAGCAATGCTACGATATGGCGTCAATGATATCCGGAATTTTTATCAAAATGATCTACGCTTTTTAAGTCAATTCAAGGGGGAATAAAGAAAAATGTTAGTATCCTATAAATGGTTAAATGAATATCTTGACCTTTCTGCCGTTTCGCCACAAGAATTGGCAGATAAAATGTCTGTTACCGGTATTGAAGTTGAAGGTGTTACTCAACCGCAAACCGGTTTGAAAAAAATCGTTATCGGTGAGGTTAAGGAATGTAAACCACATCCTGATTCTGACCACCTATCTATTTGTCAAGTAGATATTGGTGAAGAAGAATTGTCTCAAATCGTTTGCGGTGCACCAAATGTGAAGGCGGGCATCAAAGTAATTGTTGCTTTACCGGGCTCACGGATTGCCGGCAATGTGAAAATTAAAAAGGGAAAAATGCGGGGAGAAGTTTCAAATGGAATGATCTGCTCTTTGCAGGAAATCGGTTATAGTGACAGCGTGATTCCAAAAGAATATTCGGAAGGCATCCAATATATGCCAGAAACTGCTGTCAATGGCGAACCAGTTTTTTCTTATCTTGATATGGATGACAGTATCATTGAACTTTCGATTACACCGAATCGTGCAGATGCATTAAGTATGCGAGGTGTTGCTTACGAGGTCGGAGCAATCTATAATCAAAAACCGCAATTCAAAGAAGAAACGTTAGTGGAATCAGAAGAAGCTGCAGCGGAGAAAATCCAAGTGACAGTTGAGGATACGACAGATGCGCCCGTCTATCAAATTCGCATCATTGAAAATGTTAAAATCGCACCAAGTCCTCAATGGTTGCAAAATCGGTTGATGAATGAAGGAATTCGTCCAATTAATAATGTGGTGGATGTGACCAACTATATTTTATTGTTGTTTGGTCAACCGTTGCATGCGTTTGATTATGACAAACTAGGTAGTAAAGAAATTCTTGTTCGTCGTGCTACTCCACAGGAAAAATTTGTTACTCTGGATGGAGAAACCAGAGAATTGACACCAGAAAACATTGTAATCACTAATGGAAAAGTTCCGGTTGCATTGGCTGGTGTAATGGGAGGATTGGACTCTGAAATTTCAGAAACGACAACAACCGTAGCGTTAGAATCTGCCTTATTTGATGGTGTTTCGATTCGTCGAACATCGAAGCAATTTAATTTACGCAGTGAATCTTCCGCACGTTTTGAAAAGGGCATCAACAAAGCAACGATTGGTGCAGCAAGTGATGCAGCAGCAGCCATGATCGCTGAATTAGCCGGAGGGAATGTACTAAAAGGACGTGTTAGCGGATCTGAAATCAAAGTAGAAGATCAAGTTGTCACGATTCGCTTAGAAAAAATCAATCGTTCATTAGGAACAAAACTGACAGTTGCTGAAGTCAATCATATTTTCGATGCGTTAGGTTTCCCTTTTGAAGAAAAAGAAGAAACTTACACAGTGACGATCCCACCTCGGCGATGGGATATTACGATTGAGGCGGATATCATTGAAGAAGTTGCCAGAATCTATGGATATGATCGTTTGCCTTCGACTTTACCAAGTGGCGAAACGGTTGCTGGTAGTTTGACAGCTGAGCAAGCAAAAACACGGAAGATTCGGACAGTCTTGGAAGGTTCCGGCGTTTCAGAAGCAATCAGCTATGCGTTAACAACAGAAGACAAATCTGCTTCTTTCATGATGCGTGAAAGCCAAATGACTCGTTTGGATTGGCCGATGAGTGAAGAACGATCTGTATTACGCCTGAATTTAATTAGTGGGTTGTTGGATGATGTTGCTTACAATGTTGCCCGTAAGAATACGCAAATTGCGTTGTACGAAATCGGTCGGGTCTTTTATCAAGAAGCAGATCCTAAGAAAAATCTACCGTTGGAAGAAACTCACGTAGCGTTGGCATTATCTGGGGATTGGCAAAGCAAAGATTGGCAAATGCCAGCAGAAAAAGTGGATTTCTTTACGATTAAAGGAATTTTGGAAAACTTGTTCCAGACACTTTCCATCAATGAGCGAATCACTTATCAAAAGACTGCTGAAATGCCGGAAATGCATCCGGGAAGAACAGCTGAGATTTTCTTAGGAGAAGATAAAATCGGTTTTGTTGGACAAGTCCATCCGAGTGTGGCGAAGCAATATGCTATTTCTGAAACCTATGTGGCAGAGTTGAACTTGGAAGCCTTGTTAGCGGCTGATGTGGCAAAAGTTATCTATCAAGCCGTTTCCAAATTCCCATCAGTAAGTCGGGATATCGCTTTGTTGGTCAAACAAGACGTTGCGAGTCAAACAATCGTTGAAGTTATTCGCACAGCTGCCGGAAAATATTTGAATTCGATTCAATTGTTCGATGTTTATCAAGGAAAAAATATTGAAGCAGGCTACCGCTCAATGGCTTACAGTCTGACATTTGGTAATCCAGACGCAACATTGACGGACGAAGAAATCAATCGGGCGATGGAAAAAGTAGTGGGCGCCTTAACAAGTGAAGTTGCAGCTGAAATTCGATAAAAAATAAATAATAGTTAAAAAAAATTCCGCTGACTATTTTAGCCGGCGGAATTTTTGATTTTTTAATTAAAGTATTCGATGCCCATTGCTCGTTTGACTTCTGATAGGGTTTGAGATGCAACTTTTTCAGCAGCCTGGCTACCTTCACGAAGGATCGCCATGACACCAGCAGGATCTTTTGCAAATTCTGCACGGCGGGCGCGGATCGGTGCTAATTCTTCTTCTAAAACATCAATCAGATAGCGTTTGATTTTAACATCCCCAAGTCCACCTTGGCGGTAATGATTCTTCAACTCTTCAATATAGGCCTTGTCTTTGCCGAAAACATCAAGATAGGTAAAGACCATATTGCCTTCCACCTGACCAGGATCTTCCACATGGATGTGATTTGGGTCCGTATACATACTCATCACTTTTTTCTGTACAACTTCTGCAGGGTCAGCTAAATAAATCCCATTACCCAAAGATTTACTCATTTTGCCGTTGCCGTCGATTCCTGGTAAGCGACCCATTCCTTTGGGGGGCAAAACAGCTTTTGGTTCAACTAAAACTTCTCTATAGGTGGAGTTGAAACTGTGGACGATTTCTTGAGTTTGTTCCAACATAGGTTTTTGATCTTCACCAACAGGAACCAATGTAGCCTTAAAGGCGGTGATGTCAGCTGCCTGTGACACAGGATAGATGAAGAAACCAGTTGGAACGCCTTCACCAAATTGTTTTTGCTCGATTTCTGCTTTGACGGTCGGATTACGTCGCACACGACCAACACTGACGAGATTTAAATAATACATCGTCAATTCTGCTAATTGAGGAATTTGCGATTGGATAAACAATGTGGTACGGGCAGGATCTAACCCGACGGAAAGATAATCAAGAGCTACTTCCAAGACATTTGAAGAAACTTTTTCAGGATTTTTCGCATTGTCTGTTAAAGCTTGCATGTCTGCAATCATAACAAATAGTTGGTTTTCAGGATCATTTTGCATTTCTACTCGTTTTTTTAGAGAGCCGACATAATGACCTAAATGGAGTTTTCCCGTTGGACGATCTCCAGTCAGAATAATATTTTTCAAGTGAGTTCCACCTTTTCTAAAAATCTATAAATCTACAACTCTCATCTTACCTTTTTTCTCAAGATGAAACAACTCCCATAAATGGAAGATTTCTCATTTAGCAGAAGTCAAAAGCGTATTTTATTACATAGCAATGTCATGAAAAACAAAAATAATTGATTTATTTGAAAAAATTTCAACAAAAACTTTACAAATTAAAAAATAGTAGACTATAATGTTACTTAATCTTAAAAAATATTTAATGTAATTCTAAGTATAGAGAAAGGTGGCGAAATATCCATGATCGAATTTAAACAAGTCGAAAAGTATTATGGGAAGTTTCATGCACTAAAAAATATCAATTTAACTTTTGAAAAAGGAGAGGTAGTTGTTGTTATCGGACCATCCGGATCAGGGAAAAGTACGATGCTGCGCTGTATCAACGGCCTTGAAACCATCACTTCCGGAGAATTGTTAATCAATAAAAAAAATCTCCACAGCAAGGATGTGAAGCTGACGGAGATCCGTAAAAATATTGGAATGGTCTTCCAGCACTTTAACTTATACCCAAATAAAACAGTGTTAGAAAATATCACGTTGGCGCCTATCAAAGTGTTAAAGAAAAAAGAAGCAGAAGCTATTGATTTAGCGGAAAAATTATTAAATCGAGTTGGGATGTTGGATAAAAAAGATTCCTATCCATCGATGCTTTCAGGGGGACAACAGCAGCGGGTTGCAATCGCGCGAGGATTGGCGATGAACCCAGAAGTACTTTTATTTGATGAGCCCACCTCTGCCCTTGATCCGGAAATGATTGGTGATGTACTAAATGTTATGAAAAAAATAGCCCATGATGGAATGACCATGGTAGTAGTGACCCACGAAATGGGCTTTGCCAAAGAAGTAGCGGATCGGGTAGTTTTTATGGCTGACGGAGAAGTCGTTGAAGAAAGTCGAAATGTCGCAGAATTTTTTGACCATCCAAAAACTGATCGGGCACAGCAATTCATCAGTAAAGTCATTGATCATTAGGAGGACGCTTTATGAAAAAAAGAATAAGAACGATTTTGGCTCTCCTTTTGGTTTTGGTCAGCTTAAGTGCCTGCCGTGGGAAGAGCGTTGCAGAGCAAGATATTGCAAAAACGAGTATTGAAAAAAATCAAATCGTATGGGGCGTAAAATATGACACTCGACTTTTTGGGTTAATGGATATCGCAACAGGCGAGGTTCGTGGTTTTGATATCGATATTGCGCGAAAAATCACGGAAAAACTTTTAGGTCGTGACGGGAATGCAATTTTTGTAGAAGTGACATCGAAAACGCGGATTCCTTTATTAAAAAATGGCAATATCGATGCCATCGTCGCAACTATGACGATTTCAGAAGAACGAAAAAAACAAGTTGATTTTTCAGACGTCTATTTTGATGCTGGACAATCCCTTTTAGTGAAAAAAGGTGGCTCAATTAAAAGTGTCGATGACCTAAGTGCTGAAAATACTGTATTGGCAGTAAAAGGTTCCACCTCTGCAGCGAACATTCGCGAGCATGCACCTGATGCGAAAATTTTAGAATTGGAAAATTATTCTGAGGCGTTCACCGCTTTGCAATCCGGTCAAGGGGATGTCATGACCACAGATAACGCAATTTTATTGGGAATGGCTTCAGCAAATAATGAGTACGAGCTTGTCGGAGGAACCTTTACAGAAGAGCCGTATGGCATTGCGATTAATAAAGGACAGGAGAATTTTTTAAACGAGGTCAATCAAGCATTGAAAGAAATGCATGAAGACGGTAGTTACGATGAGATTTTCCAAAAATGGTTCCCTGATGCGGAAACTGGAAAGGTGGCGGAATAATTATGCTTACACTTTTTAATGAATATTCTGGTATGTTTCTGGAAGGGTTTAAGTTCACCATTTACTCCAGTCTGATTGCACTATTTTTTAGTTTGTTGATTGGGACAATGATGGCGATTCTTCAATTAGCTAAAAGTAAAATCATCCGTGGTTTAGCAAGAGCATACGTTGAATTTTTCAGAAATATTCCCTTGTTGATTATTGCCATGTTTTTCTTTGTTGTCTTACCGATGTACGGCGCAAATATTGATGGGTTCCAAGCTGGGACGATTGGACTAGTCATTTATACTTCAGCATTTATTGCAGAAACCGTTCGTTCAGGAATCCAGACCGTTCCCAAAGGACAAATGGAGGCGGGGCTCTCTTCAGGCTTTACCTACGCACAAACAATGCGATATATTATTTTGCCTCAAGCGTTCAAAATCGTGGTTCCACCATTAGGCAATCAATTCATCAATTTAGTAAAAAATTCTTCGGTTTTGGCGATGGTCGCTGGATTAGATTTGATGTATCAAGGAGATTTGATTGCCGGAGAGACTTTTAATACGTTTGATACGTATATTATCGTAGGGATTTTCTATTTGACACTTACATTGCCATTGTCGTATTTGATGGTTTATCTAGAAAAACGCTGGGCAGTTCGCTCTTAGAAAGGGGAGAAGATAATGAATTTTTTTGATGCATTTTCATGGGTAAATCTGCGCTTTCTTTTTGAGGGACTGCGGGTAACGGTGGAAGTCTCACTGCTTTCTATCGTTTTTAGTTTTTTAATCGGTGGACTTGCTGGTGTGATTCGTTTTTCCAAAGTTCCATTTCTGTCACGGATCATCGGCATAATTATTGATGTGATTCGTAATTTACCGTTGCTGCTGATTATTTTCTTTACCTACTTTGCTTTACCGCAAATTGGGATTAGCTTT
This sequence comes from Enterococcus sp. JM9B, assembly GCF_009933265.1. Taxonomy (NCBI): domain Bacteria; kingdom Bacillati; phylum Bacillota; class Bacilli; order Lactobacillales; family Enterococcaceae; genus Enterococcus; species Enterococcus sp. JM9B. Next base: position 37,345 of record NZ_MAEK01000032.1, read on the forward strand.
GACATTTTTTGGTCAGCAGTCGTAGCGCTGACAATTTTTGAATCAGCCATGTTGTCAGAAATTTTTCGTGCTGGCTTAAATGCCGTACCAAAAGGACAGATGGAGGCAGGTTTATCGACTGGATTAAGTTATCTTGAATCGATGAGGACAATTGTTTTACCACAGGCTTTTAAATCAATGATTCCAGCGATTCTCAGTCAGTTGATTTCTTTGATTAAAGATACTTCACTGGCAGTAATTATTTCATTGCCGGAGTTAACTCATAATGCTAAAATTATTTACGGTCAAAATGAACAATATGTTTTGCCGATGTTTTTGGCAATGACGATTGCCTACTTTGCTGTTTGTTATCTACTATCTTTGGTTTCCCGTTATTTGGAAACAAAGCAATACAACTATTAAAAGAACTGCGGAGAACGAATCGTTTTCCGCGGTTTCTTCTTTTCTTACAATTATTAAGGGATCTTAATGCTCTGACACAGAATTAAAAGCTAGACTTGAAAAAAAACAAAAAAAAGGAGAAAATAGGGACATTGGACTGATAAAAAAGATCCCTGAGTAAAGGAAGAAAAATATATGTCAAATGAACAACCTATCGGCTTTATCGATTCCGGTGTTGGAGGTTTAACGGTTGTTAAAGAAGCACTGAAACAATTGCCGAATGAATCGATCGTTTATCTTGGCGATACCGCTCGTTGTCCATATGGGCCACGTCCTGCAGAGCAAGTTGTTGAATTTACATGGCAGATGACTAATTTTCTGCTGGAAAAGAAAATCAAATTGTTAGTGATTGCCTGCAATACAGCTACAGCAGTTGCTTTAGAAGAAATTAAAGATCAGTTGCCGATTCCAGTAGTCGGGGTTATCTTACCCGGTTCACGAGCGGCAGTTAAATTCACCAAAAATCAACGAATCGGAGTGATTGGTACCCAAGGAACGATCAGAAGCGGTTCCTATGAACGGGCGATCCGTGCTAAAACACCAAGCAGCAAAGTCTTTAGTCTGGCGTGTCCAAAATTTGTTCCTATCGTTGAAAGCAATGAGTATCAGTCTTCTGTTGCAAAAAAAATTGTTGCAGAAACCTTACTACCGCTAAAAAATAAAAAAATTGATACTTTGGTGCTGGGGTGTACCCATTATCCGTTGTTGCGTCCACTTATTCAAAATGTGGTGGGCAATGTGCATTTGATTGATTCGGGGGCAGAAACTGTTGGGGAAGTCAGCATGCTGTTGGATTATTTTGGCATTGCAGCAGCGTCTAATAAGCCGCCGCAACGCACCTTTTACACCACAGGCTCGACAAAAATGTTTGATGAAATTGCCAATGACTGGCTAGAAATCAATGTCGAAGCACAACATATCGAATTAGGAGGAGCACATTAATGCGTCATGATGGTCGTAGCATTCAAGATATCCGTAAAATCACCATTGAAACAAATGTCTACAAATATCCAGAAGGGTCGGTTGTTATTTCTTTTGGTGATACAAAGGTGATTTGTTCCGCAACGGTTGAACAGTCCGTTCCGCCTTTTTTACGAGATAGCCACACCGGATGGGTTACAGCAGAATATAGCATGCTACCTCGTGCTACGGCTAGTCGAAATCGTCGAGAAAGCAGCAAGGGAAAAATTTCCGGTAGAACAATGGAAATTCAACGACTGATTGGTCGTTCCTTGCGGGCTGTTGTTGATTTGAAAAAATTAGGCGAGCGCAGTATCGTTGTTGATTGTGATGTCCTGCAGGCAGATGGCGGCACGCGAACTGCCAGTATCACTGGTGCGTTTGTTGCTTTGCGTTTGGCGGTCAACCAACTATTGCAAAAAAATATTTTGACGGAAGATCCCATTAAGGAACATTTGGCAGCAATCAGCGTGGGGATTTTACCAGACGGGGAAATTGTAACGGATCTGGATTATGAAGAAGATTTTTCAGCACTCGTTGATATGAATCTGGTAATGACCGAGTCCGGACGTTTTGTTGAGATTCAGGGAACTGGAGAAGAAGCGACCTTCGACGGAGAACAATTAAATAGTATGCTCTTTTTTGGCAAAACAGCCATCGAGTCATTAATTGCTTTTCAAAAAGAAGCATTACTAGAAGAGGTAGCGTCAACAGATGATCAAACAATTGTTATTGCCACGAGAAATCCCGGAAAAGCCAAAGAATTTCATGCCCTTTTTGGCGCATCAGGGTATCAAGTGAAAACTTTGCTTGATTTTCCTGAATTACCTGATGTTGCTGAAACTGGAAAAACCTTTGAAGAAAATGCCCGTCTAAAGGCAGAAACGATTGCCCAGATTTTAAAACGGCCAGTTTTAGCTGATGATTCAGGTTTGAAGGTGGATGCGTTACATGGGATGCCGGGAATTTATTCTGCTCGGTTTGCCGGTGAACGAAAAAGCGATGCGGCAAACAACGCAAAATTATTACATGAATTAACCGGTGTGCCGGATGAGAAACGTACCGCACAATTTCACTGCACCTTGGTTTTTGCTGCGCCCAACAAAGAAAGCTTAGTGGTTGAAGCCGAATGGCCGGGACGAATTGCTCGAATCCCTCGAGGAGAAAATGGCTTTGGCTATGATCCGCTTTTTATCGTTGATGGACTGGAAAAGCATGCGGCAGAATTACCTGCGGCAGAAAAGAACAAGCTTAGTCACCGAGGACAGGCATTGCAAAAATTGCAAGCTGTCTGGCTGGATTGGTTGGAAGGAGACGGATAGTGTGAAGTATTTAGTCGTGAGTGATAGTCATAGTGATCGGGAGATTTTAGTTGATATTTTAGAAAAAAATCAAGATTCTGTCGATTATTTTTTTCACTGTGGGGATTCTGAGCTGAGCAGTGCAGACCCTCTGTTTGAAACCTACACTGTAGTTGGGGGGAATTGCGATTTTGATGCTGGATTTTTGGATCGCCAATTGGTACAAACGCCCTTGGATCGCATTTACATGACCCATGGACATTTATCTAATGTTCGTTTTGGTTTGACGCAGATTTCATTGGAAGCACAGCAAGCAGATGCGAACATCGTTTTGTTCGGGCACACACATCAAATCGGCTGCGAGTTGGTACAGCATCGCTTGTATCTTAATCCCGGCAGCATTTCTCAACCTCGAGGATCCATTCAGGTTCACAGCTATGCTATTATTACCAGTGAGGAAAAGGGGTATCAAATTCAATACTATGATCGAAGTCATCAACCAGTCAAGGAGCTGGCGTTTGAATTTGCTCGTTGAAAGTAAATAAAAATTGTCTAATTTTTTATAAAAAGAAAGCGATTCATCTGCTTTCTTTTGTTTTTTTAGGTACAATGAAGAGGTAGCTAGAAGCAGAAATGGAGGCAACTTGATGATAGGGCAAACGGTAAAAGAGTTGTTGCTGGAAAAACAAGATACGTTTGTAGTCCCTGCAGATAATGTCGCAAACTTAATGTATGCAAATCCTTTAGACCATGCGTTATTGGTTTTGTCAAAAGTCGGTTATTCAAAAATTCCCGTTTTGGATAAAGAAGATCACTTTGTTGGCTTGATCGGTTTGAATGATATCGTGGGTAAGATGATTGATTTGACCAAAATCGATACCGATAATCTCTCGGGTATGACAGTAGCAGATGTTATGGAAGTAAATGTGACTTGTATAAGGGAAGATAGTCCACTAGAAGACATTTTGCACTTGTTGGTAGATAATTCTTTTCTACCGATGGTGGATGATGAAAATCGTTTTGTGGGAATCATTACGCGAAAAGAAATTTTAAAATCGGTTAATCATTTGGCGCATGAAATCGAGCGCAGATATGAATTAGTACCGAAAGTAGCCAAAGAATCAGAAGGCTTAAAGGTTATTTGAGAGAAAAACGTTCAACTGTTTAAATAGTTGAGCGTTTTTATATGGAAAAAACTAGGTAAACGGGGGGAATATGGAGAAGATTTTTCATGATGCATTCGGAGTATATGGCGTAATTTTTGAAAAAAACAGACTTCTTTTAATTAAGAAGAAAGGCGGACCCTATACGAATCGGTATGATTTACCGGGAGGAAGTTTAGAAACAGGGGAAAGTTTATCAGCAACGCTGCAACGAGAAATAAAAGAAGAAACTGGAATAATAGCGACGAAGTGGCAGCAATTAGGAACAAGCAGTATTATTTTGCCTTGGCACTATCAAAATGCAACCATGAACCGGCATATCTGTGTGTTTTATCAAGTTTCAGAATATATTGGTGATGTTCAACAGGAAGTTACTGATTTTATGGGACAGGATTCCTTGGGAGCTGCGTGGGTTCCTTTGTCCTTGATTACCAACGAAAATGCTTCACCAATTGTGTGGTTAGCAAAAGAGTATTGTTTAAAAAAGAAAAATCCTTTTTCAGAAATTTATCTAGATAAATGGCAAGTACAAGAAAAACCACAATTTTAAATTATAAATAAAAAATCTGAAGGATACCTATCAAAAAGGTTATTCTTCAGATTTTCCATTTTATACAGAAGTTTTTTTACGCCAAACCAGCTATTGGATCATTGGGAATCGTAAAACCAGCCTCAGTCAAAGCGTCTACTGAAGCCGCCAAAAAGTCTTCCTTGATAGAAGCTTGCTTACCGTTTAATACGTACATCGTTGTACGTATCGCATAATTACTGTTACCCAAATCAACCAGTCCGAAAATTGTTGGTGGAGTTTGAATGTCACCTTCATGTGCTTCTCGTATTTTTTGGTTGGTTGTCTCAATAATACCACGAATCTGAGCAATGCCTTCACTAGGCAAAATACGGACATCAACAACTACCTGCATATTGGCGCGGGAAGTATTACTAATGGTGGTAATATTACGGTTGGGAACAAAGTGAACAGTTCCGTCTAACGATTTCATCTGTAATGTTCGAATTCCTACCGAAGTCACGGTTCCTTCAATGGAAAGATTTGCCAATCGAATGTAATCACCAACATCAATTTGTTGTTCCATGATAATGAAAAAACCGGTGATGATATCATTCATAAATCCCTGTGCACCAAGACCAATTGCCAAACCAGCAATCCCGGCACCGGCTAACAAGGAGCCGACTGGGATACCGATCGTCGATAGCAAAGAGTAGATAAAAAAGAAGCCCAGTGTGTAGTGTACGACGTTTTGGATCAAAGTATGTAACGTGTGGACCCGACTTTCGTTCATATTGTTTCGTTTTTTATAGGAATGGTAACTGCGGTCGACTAAAAAATCACCTAGCCGAAACAGCAGCCCAAAAAGAATCAATAATAGAAGTAGTGTCAATCCTTTTTGGATCAAAATACCAACGATTGCTTCCCAATCAATATTGTTCCACCAGCGTTGCAGTGCATTAAGTTGTTCTGCAGCAGGTTCGGTTAATTTTGAACCTGTTGAATCCGTTGTTTCAGCAACAGCTAAAAACATAAAAAAATCTCTCCCTAGCATACAAAGTTAGGTCTATTGTAACAATTTTCGCAAAAAAAGCCTACCTTGAAAAGGCAGACTTTAGGAATTTCTAGCAATTAAAAATTAAGAAAGGTGGACCCCTTTATCGACAAAAATCACTTCACCGATAATTCCACTGGACAGTGGGCTGATTAAAAAGGCACAAGCATTGCCAACTTCTTCAATGGTAACACCCACATGATCTGGTGTACGATCCTCTGATAATTGGATTAGTTTTTGATAATCTTTCACACCAGTCACGGCCAAAGTCTTGATAGCACCGGCGGAAACTCCGTTGACGCGAATTCCTTTAGGAGATAATTCTGCGGCTAAATAGCGAACAGAGGCTTCTAACGCTGCTTTAGCAATTCCCATCATGTTGTAATTTGGCACAGCTCGCTGTGCACCAAGATAGGAAAGGGTGACAATACCGCTGTTTTCTGCCAAAATCGGTTGGGCATAGCGGGTGACCGCAATCAGAGAATAGGCACTGATATCTTGTGCCAACTGATAGCCTTCGCGAGAAATTGCTGTCACTTCTCCAGACAAATCATCTTTGTTGGCATAAGCTACTGCATGGACCACACCATGAATTTCTCCCGCATACTCTTTGATTGTTTCAAATGCCTGTTGGATACTTTCATCACTGGCAACATCACATTCCACAACAAAATCGTTGGCATCAATCAGTTTTTGTAACGGTTTTTTCATCCGTTCATTTTGATACGTATAGATTACTTCAGCTCCTTGTTGGCGAAGTGCTTGGGCACAACCCCAGGCGATGCTGCGTTTATTTGCCACACCCATTACGACAATTTTTTTTCCACTTAAAAAACTCATGTTTCCACTCCTTATTCATGTTTGTATTAAATTTTCTGAATAGAAAATTTAGTCAGATTTTCATACCGCATACCATTCCACTAAACGTCTTGGAGAAAGTGGAACTGGCATCCTTATTCATGTTTGTATTAAATTTTCTGAACAGAAAGTTTAGTCAGATATTCATGCCGCATACCATTCCACTAGACGTCTTGGAGAAAGTGGAACTGGCATCCTTATTCCTATCTTTAGTAAACTTCACGACGGATAGTATTGTTTAAAATGACTCTCTGGTTTTTAACCTTGCTTTATTATTAGCTAATATGTTTTGATTGTCAAACTAATTTTTTCTAATTAAATACTAATTTGCCATATTTATTTGAATATGTTACTTTGATTATCAAAGTAATTAACTTTAAAATTGTAAGGAGACGACCAATGAAAAAAGCCTTAACAGAAGTTGAAGTAATGGAATTGATTCCGAATCGCTATCCGATTTTTTATATTGACTATGTGGACGAACTGGAGCCTGGAAAAAAAATCATTGCAACGAAAAATGTTACGATGAATGAAGATTTTTTCCAAGGTCATTTTCCTGGAAATCCTGTGATGCCAGGTGCCTTGATTTTAGAAACATTGGCGCAGGCAGGGTCCATTCTTATTTTAAAAACGGAAGAATTTCTAGGCAGAACGGCTTACATCGGTGGAATCAACAAAGCAAAATTCCGACGAAAAGTGACACCGGGGGATGTTCTGAAATTAATGTTTGAAATTACGAAAATCAAAGGAAGCGTTGGCACAGCACAGGCAATAGCAACAGTAGAAGGAGAAAAGGCTGCTGAATGTGAGTTTACATTTATTGTCGGTGATCAGAAATAAAAAAGAACTTTTCGCTTTTTTACCGGCGAAAAGTTCTTTTTTGCATCTGTTGAAAATTTATTTTGCTTCTTGCAGAATTTTGATGGATTCGATTTTAACCGGTTTTTTTGGAGTGGAATCTTCTCCCTGACTATTTGCTTCGCCGGTAGTTTCAGCTTTGGCAATTTTATCAACGACGTCCATTCCTTCGATGACTTGACCAAACACGGTGTATTGACCGTCTAGACTTGGTGCACCGCCTTCTTTATATGTTTCGATAATTTTCTCCGGCGTAAATTGTTTTGCTAAATTACCGGACATATCGTCATGGTTTTGGACAATAAAAAATTGACTTCCGATGCTGTTAGGTTGGCTTGACTGTGCCATGGATAGAGCGCCACGAATATTGTATAACTGGTTGGAAATCTCAGGCCCGAATCCTTCGCCCCAAATACTTTCGCCACCAGAACCGTCGCCTTTTGGATCACCGCCTTGAATCATAAAATCTTCAACCACTCGGTGGAAAGTCAATCCATCATAGTAACCATCTTTGGCATGAGTTACAAAATTTTCAACGGCTTTTGGTGCTTGTTCTGGAAAAAGTTTGATTTTGATTGAACCGTCAGTCGTGACCATTTCAATCAAATCTTCATTTTCTGCCACTTCTGTACTTAGTTGTGGAAGTTCTACTTTACTTAAGTCAACGGAGGATTCCGTTGTTTGTTCTGAACTACTGCTTGTTGTTTGTTGATTGCCGCAGGCGCCTAAGAAAAAAGTTGCTACGATCGAACCAAAAATAAGCCATTTTTTTGTTTTCATTTGTTTTTCCTTTCTCATTTGTATTCTAGATAAGGATAACAAATATCTAAAAGACTGACTAGTCTTTCTAAAAAAAATCAGTAAAAGGAAAGGTGTAGACCAAATTAAAGCAGAATGATATAATGAAAGTGCATTCAAAAAAAGCAGTAAATACTAGGAGGAAACACAATGGGAAAATTAGGTATTTCGATTTATCCAGAACGTTCAACGTTTGAAAAGGACAAAGCATATTTAGAGCTAGCGCATAAATATGGATTTAAACGGGTATTTACCAGTCTTTTGCAAATCAAAGACGACAAAGAAAAAGTATTAGCTGAATTCAAACGTGTAGTTGATTACGCAAACAGCTTGGATATGGAAGTCATGGTGGATATTAATCCAGCTTTGTTTGAACAATTAGATATTTCCTATGACGATTTATCCTTCTTTAAAGATCTCGGTGCTGACGGGGTACGATTGGACGTTGGGTTTACTGGAGCAGAAGAAGCTCGGATGACTCGAAATCCTTATGGCATCAAAATCGAGATCAATATGAGTAGCGGAACAAATTATGTAGATAACATTATGAGCTACTCACCAAATACGGATCATTTACTGGGTTCACATAATTTTTATCCTCATCGTTATTCTGGCTTGAGCTATGATCATTTTGTTTATTGCTCAGAAAAATTCCGTAAATATAATTTGAACACCATGGCGTTTGTCAACTCTCATGACGCAACCTTTGGACCATGGCCAACACAAGACGGCCTTTGTTCCTTGGAAGACCATCGCGAACTAGAAATCGCAACTCAAGTAAAACATTTAATGCTGACCGGCTTGATCGATGATATCACGATTGGAAATGCCTACGCGTCAGAACGAGAATTACAAGCGATGGCAGAAGCCTTCACTTCACCATACCCAACATTGAAAGTCGATGTGGCAGAAGATATTTTAGAAAATGAACGGATTTGTTTGTTCGACAACCTACACAGCTACCGTGGGGATCGTTCCGAATATATCCTACGTTCAACAATGACTCGGGTATATTACAAAGACAAAGAATTTCCGCCTCATAACACAAAAGATATGACTCGTGGCGATGTGTTGATTGATAATGTAGAATTTGGTCAATACAAAGGGGAAACACAAATTGCGTTGAAGGACATGAAAAATGACGGTCGCGTAAACGTTGTCGGACGAATTGCTGATGACGAATTATTCTTGCTGAATTTCATTAAACCTTGGTCTAACTTTAAACTGATTGAAAACAAATAAAAAAACTCGCTTGCAAGTCAGATCCGACTGCAAGCGAGTTTTTTGTCGATACTTGGATTAAAAATTAAAGATTAGCAAATTTTTCCAACAAACGAATCATTTGGCAAGTGAAGCCATATTCATTGTCGTACCAAGCAACCGTTTTGACCAATTGGAAATCTCCGGCTGAAGTTACTTCTGTTTGAGTTGGATCAAAGATTGAACCTTCTGTCGTTCCAATAACATCAGTAGAAACGATTTGACGATCATCGTAACCAAAGGAAGGATTGTCCACCGTATGTTTCTTGATTGCTTCGTTTACTTCCTCTGCAGTCACCTTAGTTTTCAAAATTGAAACGAGCTCCGTCAAGGAACCATCAACAACAGGAACCCGTTGTGCATGTCCTTGCAGTTTTCCGTTCAATTCTGGAATAACTAAACCAATTGCTTTAGCTGCACCAGTAGAATGAGGAATGGTATTATCCGCAGCTGAACGTGCCGCCCGTAAATTTCCTCCACGAACAGGACCATCCAACAACATTTGGGTTGATGTATAAGCATGAACCGTTGTCATTGTTCCAACTTCAATACCAAATTCATTATTTAAGAAATAAGCCATTGGTGCTAGACAGTTTGTGGTACAAGAACCTGCTGAGATAATGGTATCATCTGAGGTCAAGGTATCATCGTTGACATTGTAAACGATCGTCTTCATTTGTCCGGCAGGAGCTGAAATAACCACGCGTTTTACGCCGGCATCTAAATGGGCCTGTGCTTTTTCTTTCGATGTATAGAAACCAGTACATTCCAATACGATATCGACGCCATTATCTTTTGCCCAAGGGATCTTACTTGCATCAGGTTCGGCATAGACACGGGTTTCTTCACCATCGACCACAATCGAATTATCTGTTGCCGTAACAGTTCCTGGATAGGTTCCGTGAGTTGAATCAAACTGTAGGAGCTGAGCTAACATCACTGGACTTGTTAAATCATTGATTGCAACAACTTCAATATCATCTGAAACTTCTTTGATTCGACGAAAGGCAAGACGTCCAATTCGTCCGAAACCGTTAATACCAACTTTTACTGTCATAAAATTTCCTCCCTGGTGCATGATTTATTTTTTATAAAACCTTCCATTTTGAAAAGGCTTTATTCTATTAATATCATGACTGCAACCAGCTTTTTTGTCAAAGAATTCGTCTTTTGTGAGAAAAAAGAAAGCAAAAAATAATTGAAACTTTTCAACGGCTATTGGACACTAATGGGGTGTAAAGGAGGGATAATGCAGTGCCGAAAATGACAGAAAAACAATTAGAATTAGCAAAGTTAGCGGTTAAAGGAAACAAAACTGCTTACGAGGAATTGTTGATTCAAGAATATGACTATATTTATCGAACAGCATTTCTTTATCTACACTCACAAGAAGATGCTCTGGATGCCGTTCAGGAAGCGACTTTCCAGGGAATGCGAACTATACGCAAGTTGGTACAACCCGAATATTTTTATACATGGTTTACCAGAATTCTGATTCGCACTTCCGGGAAAATTTTGACCAAACGTGGAAATACTCAGCAAATACCGCTTGAAGAGGTTGTGGTACCCATTGAAGATTTCAGTGGTTCTTCCGAAACAAGCATGGATCTTACGAAAGCAATGAAAAAAATCAATCAAAATTATCGAGAAGTGTTGCAATTATTTTATTATCAGGATTTTTCTATTAAAGAGATCAGCCGCTTATTAAAAATACCAGAAGGAACCGTGAAAACCTATCTGGCTCGTGGTCGTCAACAACTTCAACAGTTTTTAGGAGGAAATTATTATGAATGAAAAAAAGATAATAAAAGAAATGGTCGAACAAATTCCAGTACCACGTCAAAAAATAATCGATGCGATTCATAGTGGAACAAAACGAAGTCCATTTTATAGTAAGAGGAAACGCGGTCAAATCCGCTTATCAATTGGCTTAATTGCAGCATTCGCACTCTTTTTTGCCAGTGGTTTCATCAACCCCACTATTGGACGCGCGTTCGCTCAACTTCCGTGGATTGGTCATTTTTATGCGCGAAATGGAGATTCTCTTGGTGAGATGATGCTAGAGGAGGGGAAAACACAGGCCTTAAATCTGACTGAAACAAAAAATGGCATAAACGTCACAGTGAATGATGCGTATTATGAGGGGGATATTCTCTCATTTACTGGAACCGTTACGGGAGATATTCCCAATTTAAATAAGGAAAATGAACTTTCTTTGGAAATCGCCGAACAAAAAATAGCAGTAAGTGAAGGAACAGCGTTTGAAGAAATAAAGAATGGGTATAAGTTTCAAATCCATCAAAGATTGTCCTCAGAGCAAATTCCCGATGCTTCCACATTTTTATTAGAGATTACAACCATTAATGGTGTTAAAGGGCCGTGGACTTTCTCTATTCCTCTGAAACAATCAAAAGGGGAAAAAATTGACGTAGATAAAACGCTCGATTTTGGGGTTGATGGACTCAAGTATCAACTTGTTTCACTTAACCCGTCTGAAAAAATCAGCACATTGGATGTTCAAATCAATCAGTCAAAAACTGATGCGACGATTGAAGGAATGAAAATCCTCGATGAGGAGGGAAATGATCTTTTATTTTCTAAAAACAGCCAACTCCTTGATAATGGAAATCAACGTTTACAGTTAAAGGAACTTCCGAAAAAGAATACCAAGTATACATTTGAAGCTGTATATGAACAAAATGAGTACTCAAAATTAATCTCCCTGGAAGATAAACAAACACTCTTAACGTCTTCCTTTGATCCTTTGAGCTTCCAGTTGCTCAACAGCAAAGTAGAAAATGGCAAGGCAGTCATTACCTATCAAGTAAAACATGCACCAAAAAAATCAGCGTTTGTCCATAACCTTGGGTATTGTCTACGTATCTCAACGAAAGACTATCATGCTATTTCGGATAATAATACTGATGCATCTGATAATGCTAGTCAAACAAGTAGTCAGGTGAAAGTGATTGATGGGGAAAAAGGAATCTATCAAAATACGTTTGATTTAACTGAGAAAGAGCAACTAACCACTGCCGCCTTGAATGAATTATATTTTAGCGTGAAGTTTGATGAAGGAATCACAGAAACTCAGACAGTAAAAGCATCTGTCATTTTTTATCAATAAAAAGAGAAAAACTTCCTAAAGTTCTTCCAACTTTCCTAGTCAATTCGTTGATTCTATGGTACATTGAATCGGCGCATGCGAAATTGTTTCTGAAAAACAATAAGTAGACGATAGCGGTTGTTTTCCGCTATAATAAATAGGAATTGAAGTGAGGAGGACAAGAAAATGTCCATGTTTTTAGATCAAGTGACCATTGACGTAAAAGCCGGAAAAGGCGGTGACGGCATGGTGGCATTTAGAAGAGAGAAATATGTTCCAGACGGCGGACCGGCCGGTGGGGATGGCGGGCACGGCGGCGATATTATTTTAGTCGTTGACGAAGGCTTACGGACGTTGATGGATTTTCGTTACAATCGTCATTTTAAAGCATTATCTGGCGAAAACGGTATGAGTAAAGGAATGCACGGTAGAGGAGCAGAAGATACCTTTGTTAAGGTGCCACCTGGTACAACAGTTCGTGATGCTGAAACTGGTGCATTACTGGGTGATTTGGTTGATGAGGGTCAGACATTAGTCATCGCAAAAGGTGGTCGAGGCGGCCGAGGAAATACCCGGTTTGCTTCACCCAAAAATCCTGCACCTGAATTAGCAGAAAATGGTGAACCCGGACAAGAACGAAAACTTGAATTAGAGTTAAAAGTTTTGGCGGATGTTGGTTTGGTTGGATTCCCTTCTGTTGGAAAATCTACCTTATTATCAGTTATTTCATCTGCCCGTCCTAAAATCGGTGCCTATCATTTTACTACCTTGGTGCCAAACCTTGGTATGGTAACTTCTTCTGATGGACGGAGTTATGCCGTAGCTGATTTACCAGGATTGATTGAAGGAGCGTCTCAAGGCGTAGGATTAGGGACTCAATTTTTGCGGCACATCGAACGGACACGTGTTATTTTGCATGTAATCGATATGAGTGGCATGGAAGGTCGAGATCCCTACGAAGACTATCTGGCAATCAACAAAGAATTAGCTTCACATAATTTGCGTTTGATGGAACGTCCGCAAATTATCGTGGCAAATAAAATGGATATGCCGGAATCTGAAGAAAACCTGAAGAAGTTTAAGGAACAGATTGCAAAAGAAAAAACCGATGAATATGCAGACGATCTGCCCATTTTTCCAATCTCCAGTGTGACCCGCAAAGGAATCGATGCTTTACTAAATGCTACGGCTGATTTATTAGAAGTAACGCCAGAGTTTCCTCTTTATGAAGAAGAACTGGAAGAAGATGCAGTACATTATGATTTTACTGCAGAAGGTCCTGAATTTGAAATCGATCGTGAACCTGATGCTTCATGGACGCTTTCTGGTGAGAAAATCGAAAAACTATTCCAGATGACGAATTTCGACCATGATGAGACGGTGATGCGCTTTGCCCGCCAATTGCGAGGATTAGGTGTGGATGAAGCCTTACGTGCCCGTGGAGCAAAAGATGGCGATATTGTTCGGATTGGTAATTTTGAATTTGAATTTGTTGAATAAGAAATTTGCAAAAAGAGTGGACGAGTTAAAATAGCGAAAACCAGTTTATGAGCAATCATGAACTGGTTTTTTAAGTGCTTTCTTTTCCCATTCTTGCAAATTACTGGTAAAATTTAAGAGAATAAAATAACGGAGGACTGAGAATATGACAAAAAGAGTAATTGTTATGAACTTTGAAGTAACATCCCAAGCTTATCAAGCATTTTCTGAAATTAAGAAATTGGCGGCTCAAGGAGCTGTCAAAGGGGAACAAATGGCTGTTGTCACTCATTCGGTAGGGGATCATAAATTTTCTATCGATGATTTTCTAGATTTTACAGGTAGCAATAAAACTTCCAAAGGCGGCCTGATCGGCATGTTGGTGGGGATTCTTGGCGGACCGTTGGGCGTTCTTCTTGGCTGGTTTGGAGGGAGTATGATTGGGGCCACTCAAGATGCTAAAGAAATCAAAGATGCCCAAAATGTTTTTGAATTTGTTATCAATCAAATCAGCGAAGGACAAACAGGGTTGATTTTGATTGCAGACGAAGAAGACAATCGTCCCATCAATCAGGTGATCATTAACGAATTAGGCGGTGGCATCACGCGCTTGGAATTAGAAGATGTGGAAGAAGAGGTCAGAAAAGCCCGGGAAGTTGAAAAAAATACGCAGGAAAATGCCAAGAAAGATTGGCAGTCAAAGCATGAAGAAAATTCAGCTACAGCCGAAATCAACTCAAATAAAAAGCAAGAAAAAGAGAACTGAAAATGATATACTAGTCCCTAGTGGTGAGAATATTCACCTAAACATCAAGTGAATTAGTAGAAAGATGGAAAAAAATGGAACTAGAATTTTTAGGAACTGGCGCCGGTGTTCCGGCAAAGCATCGAAATGTCAGCAGTATTGCTTTTAAACTTTTAGACGAACGGAATGCCGTTTGGCTTTTTGACTGTGGTGAAGGAACGCAAATGCAAATTTTGCGGACGAATATTCGCCCAAGAAAAATCGAAAAAATTTTTATCACCCATCTTCATGGGGATCATATCTTTGGATTGCCAGGACTGATCAGTAGCCGTTCATTTCAAGGGGGCAATGAAGCCCTTGAAATTTATGGCCCTAAAGGTGTTAAAAATTTTATCCAAACTGCGTTGAAAACTTCCCAAACTCGTTTGAGCTACCCAATAAAATATATTGAGATTGAAAATGAAGGTCTACTTTTCAAAGACCAGCAATTTCAGGTCTATTGCCACAAATTAGAGCATGGAATTACCAGCTATGGTTTTCGAATCGTTGAAGCTGACCATGATGGTGAATTGCAGGTTGCTGCGTTGCAAGAGCTAGGAATTGCACCAGGACCAATTTATGGACAATTAAAAAAAGGCATGACAGTGACTTTACCTGATGGACGAAAAATCAGTGGCAAGGATTTCGTTGGAACTGCGAAAAAAGGGCGAATCGTAACGATTTTAGGAGATACCCGAAAAACGCAAAATGCAGTGGCACTTGCACAAAATGCAGATGTGCTGGTTCACGAAAGCACCTTTAATAAAAATGAAGCACAGATGGCAAAGGCTTATTTTCATTCTACAACGCATCAAGCAGCGGAAGTAGCAAAGAATGCACAAGTCAAGCTGTTGTTGTTGACCCATATCAGTGCGCGTTATTTAGGCAAAGATGTGTTGGGCTTAGAAGCTGAAGCACAGGAAATTTTTCCGAATACAAAAATTGTGAAGGATTTTGATGTGATTGAAATTCCTTTTTGTGAGAAATAAGGAAGGAGCGATACAATGGATTTAGAAGATAAAATCGTTTTAGTTACCGGCAGCTCTGCCGGACTAGGAGAACAAATTTGTTATGAAGCAGCAAGAAAAGGCGCTATTGTAATCACTTGCGCCCGTCGAATCAATTTGATTGGTAAAGTCAAAGACAACTGTAGCGAATTAAGCGGGAAACCCGCCTATGCTTTTCAGCTTGATGTCAGCAATCCTGAAAGTATCGAGAGCTTTTTAGAAAAAGTTGCTGAAATCGGAACAGTAGATGTCTTGGTTAATAACGCTGGCTTTGGTTTTTTTGATAACTTTGCCGATTTTGATCTAGAACAGGCGAGAAATATGTTCGAAGTCAATGTGTTAGGGATGATGTTTTTGACACAAAAGATCCTTTTAGAAATGTTGAAAGAAAAGAAGGGGCATATTATCAATATCGCCTCGATGGCTGGAAAAATGGCAACGCCCAAATCCGCGGTTTATTCAGCAACGAAATATGCAGTGTTGGGATTCTCTAACGCTTTGCGTCTGGAGTTGAAACCTTCTAATATTCATGTAACAACTGTTAATCCTGGACCAATTCGAACTGAATTTTTTGACAAAGCAGATCCTTCAGGGGATTATCTTGCGACGGTCGATGCCTTTGTTTTAGATCCTCAAAAATTAGCGGCAACAATTGTCCGTAGCATGGAAAGACCAGTACGAGAAATCAATCGGCCTCGCATCATGGAAGTGGCAGCTCGATTTTATACGTTGTTCCCGACCATTGGTGATTATTTAGCAGGCGGGATTTTTAACCAAAAGTGAGGGAAATAGATGAAAAATCAATGGCGGGCAATTTTAGGCTTTGTTTTGGTTTTGATCGTTGTTTTGTTTGCCGTATTTAATACAATGCCGGTGGCAATTAATTTTGGCTTTGGAAAAATCGAGGCACCGTTAATTTTGGTGATTCTTGGTTCGACGATTTTAGGTGCGATAATTCTTTTTCTTACTTCCACCAGTACGCTATGGCAACAACGAAAAACCATCAAAGAATTAAGCAAACAATTAACGGATTACCAAGAAAATTTTCAAGAAAAAGTACAGGCAGAAGTAGCAAAAGAAAAGCGAATCTGGCAAAATCAGCAAATGGATGCTACAGAAGCAGTTCCTGAAAAAGCGATTGATGAGCCTGAGGAATAAACAAACAGATTATAAGAAAATAATTCGAACAATAGATAGAAGAAGTTCCAAAACGTCGGACTTTTAGGACGAGTACGGATTGGAGCGAAGAATTCGCTATTGTTCGTTTTTTTGTTTTCAGCCTCTTTTTTGAGTATTCAATTTATTATAAAGAAGGAAAAAATATCTGTCTTCTTTTCATTTAAGAAAAGCTTTGCTATAATTATTTGGTTGGGAGTGATTACGTGAGAAACTCAAACTATCAATGGAATTTGCCTGTTGAGCAAGAGGTTTCGACAGCGTTTAAAGAAGAATTAGATAAGTATGATTTAAGTCCCTTGATTGGTGATATATTGTGGAATCGAGGAATTCAGACCCCCGAAAAATTAGCAGGATTTTTACAGCCATCTATTCAGGACCTTTATGATCCTTTTTTACTTTATGAAATGGAGAAGGCTGTAGAACGGATTCAAGATGCAATTGTCAACGGGGAACGAATTTTAGTTTATGGGGACTATGATGCGGATGGCATCACTAGTACAACGATTATGAAGGAAACATTGGAGCTCTTAGGCGCTGATGTAGCCTACTATTTGCCGAATCGCTTTACAGATGGCTATGGTCCAAATTTAGCAGTGTATCAGCAACAGATTGACGCCGGTGTGCAGCTGATTGTTACAGTTGATAACGGGGTTTCTGGACATGAGGCGATTGCTTATGCCAATTCGCAAAATGTAGATGTAATTGTCACAGACCATCACGAATTGCCACAAGAACTGCCAAACGCTTTTGCAATCATTCATCCACGTCATCCTAATGGTGCGTATCCTTTCAAAGATTTAGCCGGTGTTGGAGTGGCCTTTAAAGTTGCAACGGCATTACTGGATGAAGTACCACTGGAATTTTTGGATTTAGCAGCAATTGGAACGATTGCTGACATGGTATCCTTGACAGATGAAAATCGTGCGTTGGTTTCTTTAGGTTTACAAGCAATGAAAGAGTCCGAGCGGCTTGGTTTACGAGAATTGTTGACAGTCAGTGGAGTAAAATCTTCAGAAATAACTGAAACCACGGTTGGTTTTTCAATTGGTCCCCGATTAAATGCGATTGGTCGTTTAGGAGATGCCAATCCGGCAGTACAACTGCTTTCGACCTTTGATGAGGATGAAGCTAAGCAGCTCGCAAAAAATCTTGACGACATTAACGAACAACGAAAAGGACTTGTAGAAACTATTACGCAAGAAGCGTTACAGTTGGTTGATTCTCAAAACGAGGTCCATGTAATTGCCCATTCTGGTTGGCATGAAGGGGTATTAGGAATTGTCGCAGGGAAAATACTTAAAAAAACCGGACGACCAACAATTATTCTAACCATCAAAGAGAATGGACAAGCCAAAGGATCAGGTCGCAGCAGTGATGCCTTGAATTTATTTCAGATGCTGGATGGCATGCGGGAAATGTTTGTTAATTTTGGCGGTCACCACGCCGCTGTCGGTTTGACTTTGGCATCGGAGAACCTTGCTCCTTTGCAAGAAAAAATCAATCAATACATTCGGCAAAAAGAAATTGATCTTTCGAAGGGAAGTTCTCTGATAATTGATGATCGACTGACATTAGCTGATGTCTCTCTCAAATTTATCGATACCTTGAATCGCTTGGCACCTTTTGGAACAGATAACCCCATTCCGCGATTTTTATTTCAAGATGTACACGCTCAAAATAAAAAAGCAATTGGGACAGCCGGTGATCATCTGAAAATGACGTTGACCTTTGATGAACAGCCGGGTTTAGATGTTATCGGTTTCGGTTTTGGAAAACAAATTCAAGAGTTTCAAGAAACATTCGATGCTGTAGGGCAGTTGTCGATCAATCAATGGAACGGCAACCGCAAGCCTCAGTTGATGTTAGAAGATTTTGCCAGTAACGGGTTGCAATTATTTGATTACCGGGCGAAAAAAACACAGCATCAACTAAGTGATACCACAAAATCATTATGTATCCATTTTGGTAAAAAAATTCCCGAACCATTAAATTCTTATCTCAGTGGAGAAAAATATCATTTCACAGAGCTAACAGATTTTCAGCTCAAAATTCGTGGTATCGAATATCAACAGTTAGTCATCATTGATTGTCCGACCGATGCGGACACTATCAAAGAAATCATACAGCTTAGTGAAATCAAACGCGTTCTCTTTATCTGTTCCGCTCAAGATGAAGCCTATCTTGACGGTATTGGAACGCGAGAACAATATGCTCGACTTTTTAAATTTATCAATACACAGGAACAAGTAGATGTACGTTATAAGTTGCCGGCAGTAGCAGATTATTTAAAAATCCCCGAAAAATTATTAATTTTCATGATTCAGGTGTTTTTTGATTTAGAATTTGTTACAATAAACGACGGCGTTTTGAAAAAAACGATGACCCCAGAGAAAAAAGATCTTGCGATAAGCAAGGTGTATCAGAAACGATTGAAAAAAATAAAAACAGAAGAATTTCTGCTGCTGAGTGATTTAACAACATTGAAGGCTTGGCTGACAGCGTAGGAGGAAACGCGAATGGATTTAAAAGATTATATTGCAAGTATCCCTGATTACCCATCAAAAGGAATTATCTTTCGGGATATTTCTCCCTTAATGGCAAATGGGGATGCATATCGGGAAGCGACAAAACAAATCGTGGACTATGCAAAAGAAAAAAGAATCGACATGGTGGTAGGTCCAGAAGCACGCGGATTTATCGTTGGCTGTCCGGTAGCATACGAATTGGGTGTTGGATTTGCTCCAGTCCGCAAAAAAGGCAAGCTGCCTCGTAAGACGATTGAAGTGTCTTATGATCTTGAATATGGTACGGATACACTGACTCTTCATGAAGATGCCATTCTGCCAGGGCAACGGGTATTGATTTGTGATGATTTGTTGGCGACCGGCGGAACAATCAAAGCAACAATTGATTTAGTAGAAAAATTAGGCGGCGTTGTTGTTGGCTGTGCCTTTTTGATCGAATTGATGGAGCTTCACGGACGAGATAAAATCACTGGGTACGATATGTTGACCTTAATGGAATATTAAAAAAGACGAGAATCTTTGCGGATTCTCGCCTTTTTTTGAAATCAGCACACCTAATCGAGTGTGCTGAAACAGATTTATTCATAATGATAAAATTCAGAATTATTGTGTGTAGAATAGTGGTAGTGGCGTTGACGTTCAGATTGACGGAATTTTTTATCATCCCAGAAGGTGAACCATAATAAGAACAAAGGGGCAAAAACTAACAGTGTCATTTCAATCCCAAAATTGTTAGCAACAAATCCCATCAGTAAACCTAAGATAATCAAAGCAATATTTCGAATACCTTTCATTTTCTCTCACCTCGTTTAATAATACGAACAAATGTTTGTGTCTTTATTATACGAATGTTTGTTCGGTTTGTAAAGAAAAAAATAGAAATCTTCATAATTACCTTGAAGATTTCTTCAGTGATTATATTAGAGAACGGTACAAGCCGACGACTAAGCCTAAAATTGTTACATTTGGCAAAATGATTGGTTCCATAAAATCATTTTCCGGTTGAAGACGAATGTGGTCTTTTTCTTTGAAGAATCGTTTACAGGTCGCTTCGTTTTCATCTGTCATAGCGATTACGACGTCTCCATTGTTTGCAATGGCTTGTTTGCGTACAATTACCTGGTCACCATCAAGTATGCCGATATTCATCATACTTTCACCGCGAATTGTCAGCATGAACAAGCTGCCGGAATCATTGGCAAGATTAGGTGGCAGTGGAAAAAAGTCTGAAGCTTCTTCTACCGCTAAAATTGGTTCACCGGCGGTAACAACGCCTAAAAGGGGAATAGTATCAGGCTGAACGCCGATTTTTTCTAAACCTAAGGGAGTAAGCTCAATTGCCCGAGGTTTTGTTGGGTCTCGCAGAATCAACCCTTTTTTTTCTAATCTAGATAAATGTCCGTGCACTGTTGAGGTCGAGGACAGGTTGACAGCTTCGCCAATTTCGCGAACGGTTGGGGGATAGCCTTTTTCAGTTACACGGGCATGAATGAATTTTAACACTTCGATTTGTCGACTTTCTGTGCGTTTCGCCACATCATGCACCCTCTTTCATTTTCTAAATTTAGTGTACCATAGCCATACCAATAAATCAAACAAACGTTCGCTTTTATTGTGGTTGTGTTTTTGACTGATTTTTTATAAGATAAGAGAGTAAAAAAGGAGGTAATCCAGTGCTGTCTAAAGAAAAATTAGCGCGTATCAATGTGTTGGCACGAAAAAAGAAAACAGGTGTGCTGACAGCTGAAGAAGAGAAGGAACAAATTCTTTTAAGAGAAGAATATTTAGAGTCATTTCGTTCGGGTATGCGGCATCATATTGAGGGGATGAAAGTAATCGATCCCGAAGGTAATGATGTTACACCGGAAAAATTAAAAGAAATTCAAAAAAAGAATGGTCTGCATGATCGTTCATAAAGGAATTGCAATTTGATGTGTAATCCTTTACAATGAGAGTATCAATAAAGGTAAAAAAAACCTAAATAGGAGGAAATAAAATTGTTTGATAAAGTTGATGAGTTAGGAGTCAATACCCTGCGGACGTTGAGTATTGAAGCCGTCCAAAAAGCGAATTCTGGACATCCGGGGTTACCGATGGGAGCAGCACCAATGGCGTACGCTCTTTGGACCAAACATTTAAAAATTAATCCAAAAACATCTAGAAATTGGGTAGACCGGGATCGTTTTGTATTGTCAGCAGGGCATGGTTCTGCATTGCTCTATAGCTTACTCCATTGTGCAGGCTACAACGTAACGATTGATGATTTGAAGGGATTCCGTCAATGGGACAGTAAAACACCCGGACATCCAGAAGTCAACCATACAGATGGTGTGGAAGCAACAACAGGGCCTTTAGGTCAAGGAATTGCTATGTCAGTTGGTATGGCAATGGCGGAAGCTCATTTAGCTGCGACCTATAATCGTGATAAATTTGCTATCATGGACCATTACACTTTTGCTCTTTGTGGAGATGGAGACTTGATGGAAGGTGTTTCTCAAGAAGCAAGCTCCATGGCTGGACACATGAAATTAGGGAAATTAATCGTTTTATACGATTCGAATGATATTTCTCTTGATGGTCCTACGTCAAAAGCATTCACTGAAAATGTTGGCCAACGATTTGAAGCCTATGGTTGGCAACATCTTTTAGTGAAAGACGGCAATGATTTAGAAGCGATTTCTAAAGCTATCGAAGAAGCAAAAGCAGAAACAGATAAACCAACATTGATTGAAGTTAAAACGGTGATTGGTTATGGTGCACCAAAAGAAGGAACTTCTTCTGTACATGGCGCACCAATCGGCGAAGACGGCATCAAGGCTGCTAAGGCGGTTTATGGTTGGGAATACCCAGATTTCACTGTTCCTGAAGAAGCAGCTGATCGCTTCAAAGAAACGATTGAAGTGCGTGGTGCAAAAGCAGAAGCAGAGTGGAACCAACAATTTGCTGCATATGAAAAAGCGTATCCAGAATTAGCTGCACAATTTAAACAAGCCTTTTCTGGTGAGCTTCCTGAAAACTGGGCAGAAGGATTGCCTGTTTATGAAGAAGGAACAAGTCAAGCGAGTCGTGTATCAAGCAAAGAAATGATTCAAGCCCTTTCCCAAGCTGTACCAAGTTTATGGGGCGGTTCCGCAGATCTATCTGCTTCCAACAATACAATGGTTGCAGCGGAAAAAGATTTTGAACCAGGACAATATGAAGGCCGCAATATTTGGTTTGGCGTTCGTGAATTTGCAATGGCATCAGCCATGAATGGGATTCAATTACATGGGGGCACGCGGGTTTATGGAGGAACCTTCTTCGTATTTACAGATTATCTGCGTCCTGCAATCCGTTTAGCAGCTTTGCAAAAAGTACCGGTAACTTACGTTTTGACACATGATTCAGTTGCAGTAGGAGAAGATGGACCAACTCACGAACCAATCGAACAATTAGCCAGCGTTCGTTGCATGCCTAATGTGCAAGTTATTCGTCCAGCAGATGGGAACGAAACTCGTGCAGCATGGAAAATTGCGATGACCTCAACTGACGTACCAACGATTCTTGTTTTAAGCCGACAAAATCTGCCAGTCTTACCAGGAACAGCAAAAGCAGCAGATGAGAATGTCGCAAAAGGCGGTTACGTGTTGTCTCCTCAAAAGGGTGAAAAGCCTGAAGGAATTCTAATCGCAACTGGTTCTGAAGTTGCTTTAGCAGTTGCGGCACAAGAAGAATTGGCAAAACAAGGAAAAGATGTTTCTGTTGTTTCTTTGCCAAGTTTTGAATTGTTTGACGCACAAACAGACAGCTACAAAGAATCCGTCTTACCAAAAGCAGTAACGAATCGGGTAGCGATTGAAGCAGCTGCACCATTTGGCTGGGAAAAATATGTTGGCTTTGATGGGAAAATCATCGCTATTGATCATTTTGGTGCATCCGCTCCAGGGAACAAGATTTTGACTGAATTTGGTTTCACTACGGATAATGTGGTTGCTACCTACAATTCATTATAGAGCCAAAATATCTACGAAAAACTCCGGTTTCCCGGAGTTTTTTTATCGTGTTTTTAAAAGTTTTTTCTTTTATTTCTTAAAATTATTTCGATGAGGTTAGTTTTATTAAATAAATATTACAGCAATTATTTTGTTTGTCGTTTTATCGGAAAAGTCGTATAATGAAAAAGTTAAGAAATGGGAAAGTTTTTTTAAAGACTTACGGAGGTTGTTCTATGAATCAGTATCAAACAAGAAGTCAACGACACCAGGCGAAAACCGCCATAACATTCAAAATAAATAAAAAATCGATTGCGACAGTTGTTGGAACGGGCTTGTTGGTAACCCCCAGCGTCCTAGCTTTGAATCCTGCAACCGCTAGTGCTGCCGAATATCAAACAACAAATGATGTGAATACGTTTATTGAGCAAATCGGCTGGTCAGCAGCAGAAGTAGCAAGTGCCAATGATCTTTATGCTTCAGTGATGATTGCACAGGCTTTATTAGAAAGCGGTAATGGAACCTCCATGTTAGGAAGTGCTCCTTACTATAATTTATTTGGGGTCAAAGGTTCTTACAATGGACAGTCGGTTTATCTGCCCACGCAAGAATATCTAAATGGACAATGGGTAACGATGAACGAGCCTTTCCGTCAATACAACTCATATTGGGAATCTTTCCAAGACCATGCAAATGTATTGCGCAGCACGAGCTTTTCAACCGGTACTGCCCATTATTCAGGAACATGGAAAAGTAATACTTCCAGCTATATGGATGCGACTGCGTATCTTACTGGTCGTTATGCAACAGATCCCGGCTACAATCAAAAATTAAATTGGTTGATTCAAGCCTATAATTTGACGCGTTTTGATACGCCATCTAATGGAGCACCATCGGCGACGACGGAAACACAAACGACAGAGACCGCACAAACAACAACGGCTTCAGCTTCTACAAGTACTGGAACCTATACGGTGGCTTCTGGGGATACATTGTGGGATATTGCTTCATCTTACGGGTTAACGGTCGATCAATTGATGTCGATGAATGGATTAACCAGTGATGTTATTATGGTTGGACAACAATTATCTGTTTAAAGAGGGAAAGCCGAGTTTTGAACTTGGCTTTTTTTAATGCAAAATATTCGCAAGAACGCAAGACATTGGTTATGATTAAATTAGTTAAATAAGGAGGAATTTCTATGTTGAAAGTACATCAATCTATTACCGAGTTGATTGGACACACACCTATCGTGAAGTTGAATAATTTGGTTCCAGAAGGTGCAGCAGATGTTTATGTAAAACTGGAATTTTTTAATCCTGGTAGTAGTGTGAAGGATCGGATTGCATTAAGCATGATTGAAAAGGCAGAATCAGAAGGCAAACTTCATCCTGGGGACACAATTATTGAACCAACTTCAGGGAATACGGGCATCGGTTTATCGATGGTTGGCGCGGCAAAAGGGTATCGTGTGGTTATTGTTATGCCGGATACAATGAGTATTGAACGTCGTAAATTAATGCAGGCGTATGGAGCAGAATTGGTCTTAACACCTGGTGCAGAGGGGATAAAGAAATCGATTGAAACGGCTAAAGAATTAGTAAAAGAACATGGCTATTTCCTCCCTTTGCAGTTTGAAAACCCCGCAAATCCAGATATCCACGAAAAAACAACTGGGAAAGAAATCCAAGAAGCTTTTGGTGTGCAAGGATTAGACGCTTTTGTTGCGGGAATTGGAACTGGGGGCACGATTACTGGGGCTGGACGTGAATTGAAACGTGTCTATCCGCAAATCCATATCTACGGTGTTGAACCGGCAGAATCTGCGATTTTAGAAGGAGGTAGTCCTGGTCCTCATAAAATCCAAGGAATCGGAACTGGATTTGTACCGGACACATTGGATACCAGCGTATATGATAAAGTTCTTGCAGTCACCAGTGATGATGCAATGGCAACTGCACGAGAAATGGGAACCAAGGAAGGAATTCTGGTTGGAATTTCTTCTGGCGCAGCAATCAATGCAGCATTGAAGGTTGCCAAAGAATTAGGTGCAGGCAAACGCGTGTTAGCAATCGTTCCGGACAATGGAGAACGTTATTTGTCTACCGCTCTTTATCAATTTGATGAGAAATAAGAAAAGGTGAACAACAAATTTATTGAAGACAGCAAAAAGCAAAGATAAATTTTGTTTTTCCGGCTGTCTTTTTTTGTGTAGAAGCTAGAAATTTTAGCTTGAAAATAGTATGATGAGAATACTAAATGGAAGGAATAGGAGGAGCACAGATGGAAAGTTCAGTGCTTGAACAAGCTGTTGAACAATTAAAAAAAGATAATGTGCGGATCACTCCTCAACGGTATGCCGTTTTACACTATCTGGTAAAACATCATTCCCATCCTACAGCCGATGAAATTTATCAAGCAATTGCTGCCGATTTTCCTAATATGAGTGTCGCAACAGTCTATAATAATTTACGCTTGTTTACCGATATCGGTTTTGTTCAGGAAATGAAATATGGGGATGCCTCTAGCCGTTTTGATTTTTCATCAAAGCCGCATTATCATGCGATTTGTCAAAATTGCGGCAAGATCGTTGATTTTTATTATCCGGGACTTGAGGATGTTGAAATGGCGTCTAGTCAGTTGACAGGTTTTGAAATCAATGAGCATCGGTTGGAAGTTTATGGACTATGCCCAGAATGTAAGGAGAAACGTGATGAAAATAATTCAAACACCTAATGCCCCCGCTGCGATCGGACCCTACGTTCAAGGGAAAATCGTCAATGGTTTTTTATTTGCTTCTGGTCAAATTCCTTTAGATCCACAAACGGGAGAAATTGTTGGAACGACGATTCAAGAGCAGGCTGCACAGGTTTTTAAAAACATTCATGGAATCTTAGAAGCAGCTGGGATAGCAGAAAAAGATGTGGTCAAGACCACGTGTTTTTTGAAAAACATGGAGGATTTCGTCCCTTTTAATGAAGTCTATGGAAAAGCCTTTTCTGCAGGTGATTTTCCGGCCCGTTCAGCAATCGAAGTTGCACGATTACCAAAAGATGCTTTAGTTGAGGTAGAAGTTATCGCGGCTGTTCCTCAACGATAAATCTGAAAATAGGGATGCTTTAAAAAGCAGGGTTGCTGCCCATTACCGGTAGCAATCCTTTTTTGATAAGCTTTGGGTAGTGAATTTATTTGCTATGAAGTATACTAGGGAAAGAAAGAGGAGAAGTGCATGATATCTTTAAAAGACTACTTGGAAAGCGGACAAACGACTCTTGCTAACCTTATTTTAGCCAATTACCGTCGAATCGGTATGACGAATGAAGAATTTTTGTTTTGGCTACAGCTTTATCGCCATCATCAAATGGGAAATGATTTTCCCGACCTGTCCATCGTGGCAGATGATTTACAGATGAAGCAGCCAGAAATTTTGCTGTTGCTGAATCAACTAGTAAAAAAACAATTTCTTACGATTGAAACGATTACAGATGTTTATGGGAAAAAAAATGATCGCTATAACTTTGAACTTATATTTGATAAGCTAGAACAATTAATGACCCAACAGCTACAACAAACAGTGAATCAGGAAAAAGAAGATAAGGTAACTACACTGTATCGAACTTTTGAAGAGGAATTTGGGCGTACTTTATCACCGATTCAATATCAACGAATCGGGCAATGGCTGGAAGAAGACCATTACAGTCCAGAGTTGATTTTATTAGCATTAAAGGAAGCTGTTTTGAATCAAAAATATAACTTTAATTATATCGACTCTATTTTATTGAGCTGGGAAAAAAACCAGATAAACACGAAAGAGCAAGTCGATGCGGAACGAAAGAGAAGAAAACGGCAGCAAATGCAAAAAGAACCTACTGCAACAAAACAATTACCCAAAGTTTCATTACATAATTGGTTAGATGGTGATGACTAATGTTAAGTAAAGAAAAAACCCAAGAAGCCATTCGTTTGATGGCTGAAATGTTTCCCGATGCCCATGGCGAGTTACAACATGAAAATGCGTTTCAGCTATTGATTGCAGTAATTTTGAGTGCACAAGCGACAGATGTATCTGTCAATAAAGCGACGCCTGCTTTATTTCAAGCTTTTCCTACACCGGAAGCATTGGCAGAAGCACCATTAGAAGAAATCATTGAAAAAATTCGTACTATCGGATTGTATCGCAATAAAGCTAAAAACATTAAAGCTTGTGCGAAGATGCTTTTGACGGATTTTGAGGGTAAAATTCCTAAAACCCGCGAAGCATTAATGCAGTTGCCCGGTGTCGGTCGAAAAACGGCAAATGTGGTATTGGGGGATGCGTTTGGGGTGCCTGGAATTGCAGTGGATACCCATGTAGAACGAGTATCTAAACGATTGCGTATTTGTAAACTGAATGCCACGGTTCTCGAGGTAGAGGAGACCTTAATGCGCAAACTTCCTAAAGAAACATGGGTTGATGCCCATCATACGATGATTTTCTTTGGCCGCTACCATTGTACTGCGCGCGCCCCAAAATGTGCCAGTTGTCCACTGTTGTTCATGTGTCAAGAGGGAAAAGAACGGATGAAGGGGAAAATAAATTAAAAAAATCACTGACCGCTTTTTCTGGGTCAGTGATTTTTTTGCTCTTATGAATCGTTATCACCATTATTGCCGCCATTTTCGTTATTACCAGGGTCGCCTCCAGGGTTGTTTTCTTCCGAAGAGCTGCTACTTGGTTCAGTGACACTGCTGGAAGGAGGCGTTGTTTCTGGCTGTGAACTTGATTCACTGGATGATGACGATGGTTGCGTTTCTGAAGAGCTTTCTGTGGAACTCTCGCTGGTCGTACTGCTTTCGATACTTGAACTGCTTGATTCCGTTGTTGTTGTCGAAGTAGAGGATGGCACAACTTGCGGTTGATAGTTGTCTTCCCAATACAATTCGCCGCCTACACGAATCAAATCATCAGGCAATTTCCAGTCTTTATTGTCCGCACTTGCAGAAACGTACTGCATCAATTCACGATAGACATCAGTGGCAACATGGGTAGATGAATCGGTAATTGGTGTCAGCTTTTCATCCTGATCATAACCGGTCCAAACGGATAATGAATATTGTGGTGTGTAACCTACGAAAGTAATATCGGGATAGACACCTTGCGTTTGACCGATTTTTTCTAATTGATCATCTGTATAGTTAGAAGTTCCGGTTTTTCCTGCTTGAATCAAACCATCGATCAACGCATTCGTACCGGTTCCTTTAGTAATAACATCTTTTAAGACGTCCGTCACCATATAAGCAGTTCCTTCATCCATGGCTTTTTTACCACTTGGTTTAAATTCATCCACAGAGCCGTCTTGGTAGACAATTTTGCTGACATATTGCGGTTCATAATACATACCGCCGTTGGCAAATGCTGCATAAGCCGCAGCCATTTTTAAGGACGAAGCTCCGTACTTTGTGCCATCCTGCGTATCCGTATTACTAGAAATCGCATTGGATTGAACGATGGATTTATAGCTGATTCCTAAACCACTGAGGAAATCAGCAACTTTATCGCCGCCAACCTCATCAAAAAGTTTCGCCGCCGGAACGTTTCGAGATTCATACAATGCGGTTCGTAAGCTGATGGAGCCCATATATTGATTATCCCAGTTTTTTACATCGATATCGGTGCCTTCGTATTGATAAGGACCATCCACAATCGTTTTACCAGTAGAGTATTTTAATTCTTGGAAGGCAGGACCGTAATCAGTGACTGGTTTCATCGTTGAACCAAAGTCCCGACTGGTGTTCGTCGCGCGGTTGTATCCAAACACCACATCATCAGAAATATTCCGTCCGCCGATTTGTGCTAAAACCTTCCCTGAATTTGTATCCACCAATGTACTGGCAACCTGCATTTCTTCATCAGGGTAATCGATATAGTCCTCACTATTAACGATATCATACAACCGATTTTGCGCATTCATATCAATGTTCAAATGAACTTCTAAGCCATCAGTGTACACATCTTTCCCAGTTTTTTCTGAAATTTCAGCAATTGCTTCTTTGATATAGTTGTCAGCAACTTTTGAATTAACTGCTTTTTTCTTCAAGGATTCAAAATCAACCAAACCATCATCGATTTTTGTAGCTTTTGCTTTTTTGTATTCTGCTTCGGTAATTTTATCGTTGTCCAACATGGTATACAAAACAGTATCTCGGCGTTCCTTGGCTTGTTCCGGATTTTGATAAGGATCATAATAACTTGGTGCTTGAGGAATACCGGCAATCAATGCGGTCTGAGCAAGGGAAAGATCTTTTAATTCCTTGTTGTAATACGTTTTTGCTGCGGTTTCCATTCCATACACGCCGTTTGAAAGATACACTTTATTGATATAGTAGGTCAAAATTTCCTGCTTGGATTTTTTCTGTTCCAATTGCAAAGCAAGCCATGCTTCTTGTGCTTTTCTTTTCAGCGTTTGATCAGAAGCCTTCGTTGAAAAGAAAGAAAGCTTAATCAACTGCTGGGTCAGGGTGCTGGCACCTTGCAACCCGCCAGTGGTGACGTTTGACAGGGCAGAACCGGCAATCCGAATGGGATCCACACCGATATGTTTATAAAATCGGCGATCTTCCACTGAAACAATCGCATCCTCCAATAGTTGAGGAACATCTTGCGGCGCGATTTTATCACGACTTTCTGAACCTAAATCCATTAGAAGGTCACCATTTGTAGCGTAGAATTTTGAAGAAGCGGCAGCATCCAGCTCACTTTCAACAAGTTTTGGTGAATCTTTTGCGTAGAACCAAAATAATCCCAAACCGGATAGAAAGGCGATACAGCCTAAAATAATCAATCCACCGAAAATTTTTAGAATCACGGAACCTACCGAACGTTTTTTCTTCGGTTGTGGTTTTTTGTTTCCTGTTGTATTTCCTGTAGAACGTCTTGCCATACGAGATTGACTGTCATTCGGCATAATTTACAAAACTCCTTTGTTGTCTAAATGGTATTGAACAGCATCGAGATAGGGAATTCTTGGTGCAATGCCCGGTTGAATCTCAATACCGATTTCTTCAATCAATGAAAGGGAAAGTGATTTTTTTCCCGTACTTTTTTGCAGATCCCAATGTGTGATCAAATGTGTGCTATCCAAAAAGAAGCAGCGATTTAATGCTGAAAACCACAGCAGGACAAAACACACGCCAGATTGCTGCAAACAATTTTTCATGTGGCGAATTTGATGGTCATGAAAATTTTTAAAAGGAAATGAGGTTTTATTCTGCGTTTCTTTTGCTTCAAAATCCAAGTAATGTCCTTGGAAAACACCATTGTAGTCGGTGGTTGAGGCTTCTTTGAAATAGGCTTCTTTGATAACTGCAGCACTGCGTCGAGGATAATCGACCTTTACGATTTGGATGGGGGTCGGTTTCTTATGAACCACTGCTAATTGGTGATTAAGATAATACTCGTTACTGAGGTTGATGGCTTCTTCAAATCGCATGCCACGATTACTAAAGTCCACTGCCCGTTGTTTTTCTTTAACGGTTTGTGTATGCTTAGTTTGTGAAGGATTTTTGGAATAGATTTGCCCATTAGGATATCTTAAAACCATATTTTTCACGCTCCTACCGAGTCATTATACCAAAAAGAGAATTAGAAAGAAAAGGTATCGGCCATGGAAACCATTAAAACAATGCTATTAACCGGTTATCGCAGCTATGAATTAGGGATTTTTCAAGAAAAAGACCCGAAAATCGCAATCATTAAGAAAAGTATAAAAAATGTTTTGTTGCGTTATTTGGATGAGGGATTAGAGTGGATCTTGATTGGTGGCAATTTAGGAACTGAATTTTGGGGAGCAGAGGTTGTTTTTTCCCTTAAGAAAGAGTATCCTTCTTTAAAGTTGGGTCTGATTTTTCCGTTCGAGGGATTTGGAGAACAATGGAACGAAAAAAATCGGGAAAAACTGTTTGAACTTCGCAGCAAAGCCGACTATGTGAACGCAACAAGTCATGAAGGATATAAAAATCCGAGCCAATTACGCAACCATACACGTTTTTTTCTAGAGCATTCTGGCGGCGTGATTATGGTTTATGATGAAGAATTTCCTGGAAAAACACAGTATTTTCTTAAAGAAGCAATGGAATTTTCACAGAATAATCCTTATCTTATTGATAAAATTACAATGGATGATTTACAAAATGTAATAAATGAGTGATTCTGTTTGATTTCTCGCTATTTTTTGATAAAATAATTTAGAAAGCTAGTTGAATGAATCGATGAAAACTAATGAGGTGTAAAAGATGGCAAATTTAATTTACAGTCCCAAAGACATTTTACAACAAGAATTCAAAACAAAGATGCGGGGATATGATCCTGTTGAGGTTGATGAATTTTTAGACAACATCATCAAGGATTATGAAGGCTACAACAAAGAAATCCTTGCTTTACAAGAAGAAAATGACCGGTTGAATGCCAAAGTTGCTCAATTATCCAAGAGCCAAGCAGTAACTGCTCGTGTTCAAACAGAAGCGCCTAAGAGTCAAACGGTCACCAATTTTGACATTTTGAAACGTTTGTCAAATCTTGAAAAAGAAGTTTTTGGCAAAAAATTGGATCAAGATGCGTATAGCAATGAAACGACACGTTCTTCACAAAATTTCAGCCGAAACTATTCTCAGGCAGATGATAGTGATGACAATGAAAAAACGCGTCAATTTTAATTAAGAATACATTCTGTGATTTTCGGGTAATCGCGGCTTGAGTATTCAAGCTGAGGAAAGTCCATGCTCGCACAGACTGAGATGTCTGTAGTGTTCGTGCTTGGCGAAAAAATAAGCCAAGGTACATGTTTATGTAACGGCAGGAAAAACAAGCTAAGGTTTCGGCTATGCTGGAGTATCCTTGAAAGTGCCACAGTGACGAAGCAACTGGAGGAAACTCCGTTGGTGGAACGCGGTAAACCCCTCGAGCGAGCAACCCAAACGATGGTAGGGGCGCTTCTTGGACGGAAATGAACGGACCAAGAGGGCAATTTTTTGCAGATAGATGATTACCCCGATTGCTTACTCCCTGAGAAGTAGTCGGACAAAACATGGCTTACAGAAAATCACAGGTATTCAGGGAATCCTTCCAAAATGGAAGGTTTTTTTTGTAACTAAGGCTTTTTTATTGGAAAAAGCTGGAAATAAAAAAAGTGAAACAAACAAAAGTTAGTATATCAGAACGAACAAGGATGTCAGTTCCACTTATTCCAAGAAGTCTAGTGGAATGATATACGGTGTGAGAATAAAACGAAATTTTCTATAGGAAAATTTAATACATTAAAACGAACAAGGATGTCAGTTCCACTTATTCTAAGAAGTCTAGTGGAATGATATACGGCGTGAGAATAAAACTAAATTTTCTATAAGAAAATTTAATACATTAAAACGAACAAGGAGGAACATTATGACCTTAAAAACTGAAAATTTAAGCTAATGGTATGAACCGGAAGGCCCGCTTTGTGTAAATGTTTCACTTGTCTTTG